>NZ_JBEZVJ010000003.1:0-140709 GCF_040636935.1 Streptomyces sp. NPDC032940
GTTGATAGGCCGGATCTGGAAGCACCGTGAGGTGTGGAGGTGACCGGTACTAATAGGCCGAGGGCTTGTCCTCAGTTGCTCGCGTCCACTGTGTTGGTTCTGAAACCACGAACAACCCCATGTCTGTGTCAGGCGTGGTGCGGTTGACAGTTTCATAGTGTTTCGGTGGTCATAGCGTTAGGGAAACGCCCGGTTACATTCCGAACCCGGAAGCTAAGCCTTTCAGCGCCGATGGTACTGCAGGGGGGACCCTGTGGGAGAGTAGGACGCCGCCGAACAATTATTCCGGGAAACCCCGCACCTTACGGTGCGGGGTTTTCTGCGTTTCCCGCTCTTTCAGCCCACCAGTTTTGTGTCGTACGCCAGGATCACCGCCTGGACGCGGTCCCGTGAACCCGTCTTGGCGAGGATGCGGCCCACATGGGTCTTCACCGTGGATTCGGCGAGGTGGAGGCGTTCCGCTATCTCCGTGTTGGTCCAGCCCTGGCCCATGACGCGGAGGATCTCGGTCTCGCGGTCGGTGAGGGAGGCGAGACGGGGGTCCGGGGTGCCGGGCGCCTGCCTGGCGGCCGGGAGGTGGTGGACGTACGCGTCGAGGAGACGGCGGGTCAGGCTCGGGGCGACCACCGCGTCGCCCGTGGCCACCGCGCGGATGCCGGAGAGGAGCTCCTCCGGCTGGGCGTCCTTCACCAGGAAGCCGGAGGCGCCGGCGCGCAGGCCGGCGTAGGCGTATTCGTCGAGGTCGAAGGTGGTGAGGATGAGGACCCGGGTGCGGTGGCCGGCGGCGATGATGCGGCGGGTCGCCTCGATGCCGTCCAGGCCGGGCATGCGGACGTCCATGAGGACGACGTCGGGGCGGAGTTCGGCCGTCATACGGACGGCCTCGGCGCCGTTCACGGCCTCGCCCGCCACCGTCATGTCGTCCTGGCTCTCCAGGAGCATCCGGAAGCCGAAACGCTGGAGGGGCTGGTCGTCGGCGATCAGGACGGTGGTCACTGCGGGCTTTCCTCCGGTAGGTGCAGGTGAACGCGCCAACCCCGGTCGGGGCTCGGGCGCGGGCCGGCCTCAAGTGTCCCTCCGTACAGGGACGTTCGCTCCCGCATGCCCGGCAGGCCCCGGCCGTCGGAGAGCGCGGGGGCCGGGCCGCCGCGGCCGGTGTCGGTGACCGTGAGGGTGACGGCGCCGCCCGCCCCGTAGGAGAGGTCGATCTGGGCGGTGGCGTCGGGGCCGGCGTGCTTGAGTGTGTTGGTGAGGGCTTCCTGGATGACGCGGTAGAGGGCGAGTTGGCGGCCCGGGGCGAGTACGGTGTCGCCCCTGATGGCCGTGCGGACGGGCAGGCCGGCCTTGCGGACGCCGTCGACGAGCCGGTCGAGGTCGGTGAGTGCGGGTTGCGGGGCGAGTTCGGCCTGCTCCTTCTCCTCCTCGCGCAGCACGTCGAGCAGGCGCCGCAGTTCGCCCAGGGCCTGGCGGCTGGTGGTGCCGATGGCGTCGAGGGCCTGGGCGGCGCGCTCCGGGGACTTCGCGGCGGCGTACCGGCCGCCGTCGGCGAGGCCCGTGATGACGGAGAGGTTGTGGCCGATGATGTCGTGCATCTCGCGGGCTATGCGGGCCCGTTCGGCGTTGGCGGCGAGCCGGACCTGCTGGTCGCGTTCGATTTCCAGGCGACGGGCGCGGTCCTCGAGGACCTCCGTGTAGTTGCGCCGGGTGCGGACCGTGACGGCGATGAGCGCCGCGATCCCCATGGCCAGCAGTTGCGAGCCGAGCTGCTGGTTCCACGGGCCCGGCTCCTCCCCGTAGCGGGCCAGCGTGACGCACGTCGGGACGGTCATCAGGGGCGCCGCCCACCACAGGTTCCGCAGGGGCAGGCGCAGCGTGATGTGGAAGAGGAGGACCAGCTGGAGCAGGGAGACCTGAAGGGCGGCGCCCGTCCAGGCGTTCAGCGCGGCGACCGGCGCCATGGTGAGGAGGACGGTGCCGGGGTGGCTGCGGCGCCAGAGCAGGGGGACGGTGAGACCGAGGCTCATGGCGAGGACGAGTCCGCCGGGGACGCCGGGATTCTGGGCGACGTTGCGCCAGCCGCCGCCGGCGTAGTCGATCAGGGCGGCCGTCACCCAGAAGCCGGTGAAGTGGAGGTCCCACACGAGGGGACGGCGGCGGTCGAAGGCGCGCACCCGCCGGTTGACGCGCTGTACGTACTCGGTGAGGGGCTCGGCCGCTCGCTCTTCCACCACGGGCTGCTCCATACGACCATGGTCGGGCCTGCCGGGGCGGCGGACGTCCGTCCCGGGACCGTATATGAGATGAGGGGTGTAGTACCGGGGTACTACGGTGGCCCGTATGAGTGCCTCGGTCCCCGGTGACTACGTGATCCGGTCCATACGTGCCGACGAGTGGCCCGCCGTGAAGGAGCTGCGGCTGCGCGCGCTGCAGGATCCCGTCGCGCATCTCGCCTTCATGGAGACCTACGACGACGCCGTGGCCCGGCCCGATTCCTTCTGGCAGGAGCGGGCGGCCGGGTCCGCCGAGGGCGTGTCCAGGGCCCAGCAGATCGTCGCCGAGGGCCCGGACGGGCTGTGGCTCGGCACGCTGACGGTGCTGATGGAGGAGGCCGGGACGACGGACTGGGCCGGGCTGCCCGTGGACCGGAGGCAGGGGCACGTCGTCGGGGTGTTCGTGCGGCCCGAGTGGCGGGGGAGCGGGCTGACCAAGGCCCTGTTCGACGCCGGGCTGGAGTGGGCGTGGGCCGCCGGGGCGGAGCGGGTGCGGCTGATCGTGCACGAGGACAACGCACGCGCTCAGGGCTTCTATCGCAAGGCCGGGTTCGCGCCGAGCGGCCGCACCGTGCCGCTTGCGGCCAAGCCCGGCGAGGTGGAGCTGGAGTTCGTCGTCGAGCGCTGACGCCCCGCTCCCCTCCCACACCGCTGTTACACCGGCAGCTCGTCGTGCGGCCAGCGGGCGCGGCCCTGTTCGCGGGAGCGGAGCAGGGCCAGGGCGTGCATGCCCCGGTCCGCGCCGGTGGCGAGCAGCTCGGGGAGCTGGGGGAGCGGGGCCACGGCGGCGACGTCGTCCAGGACGAGGGTCAGTGGTGGGTCGAGGCGACCGGAGGATGACCGTTCGGCCATGCGCCGGCCGCGCTCGACCACGCTGGAGACGAGCGCCGTCAGCAGCGGCATCGCGCCCGGGCTCGTCCGGGGGTCCTCGATGGATTCCCCCACCACGTAAAGGGTGCCCTGTTCGTGGACGAAGGAATCCAAGGTGAGGGCATCAGTTCGGTTGGGAGTGCATGCCTCCCGGATGTTGATCATGGAGAGGGCGGCCAGCGCGCGGCTGGTCAGCTGCTGGGCCATGTCCCGGCGTTCGGGGTGGGCGGTGAGCGCCGCCTCGAGTTCGCCCGCGGCGCCGGGGGCGGCCTTGGGGCTGGTGCGGAGGATCCGTACGGCGTCCTGGATCTGGCTGCCCTGGGCCCAGCGGTGGACGTGGCGGACGGTGCGGCCGTCGACGGCGGCGGCGTGGAGGTAGCTGCGCAGCAGCGTGGTGGCGGTGTCGCTGACGGCCTGGTCGAGGCGGGCGGTGGGCCGGACCGGGGTGAGGAGCGCGGTCGCCCGGACGACGGCCGTCGGCTTGTCCTCGCAGCCCGCGATCGGGGACCAGTGGAGGCGGGCCGGGGTGTCGCACAGGTGGGTGGGGTCGTAGAGCAGGACGGGCCCGAGCTTGGCGCGGGCGTCCTTGGTGTCCTGCCACAGGGCGGGGTTCGACGTGACGACGAGGGCGGGGCCCGCCGCGTCGCTCACGGCCTGCGTCGCCGTGGAGCGGCGGCTCTCGCGCGTGCCCAGCAGGATCTTCTCCCGTCCGCCGCGGCTGCCGCCCAGCCGGGTGGCCGCGGACGCCTCCTCCGTCGCCGCACGGTCCTCGGACTCGGCGGCGGCCGGCGCGGGCTCCGGGGCGGTCCTCGGGGTCGGCACCTCGTGGCGGGGCGCGGCAGCCGGGTCCGGGTCCGGGTCCGAAGGTGCCTGTGCCGCCGGGGGCGGCGGGGACCAGGCCGGCTGCGTCTGCGTCTGTTGCGCCTGTGTGGGCGGCTGGGCCTGTGCCGTCGCGGGCGGGGGCGGGGTCTGACCCGCCGGTGACCGCGCGGCCCGGCGCTGGAGCCGTACCGCCTTCCAACGGGCCAGCGTGCCCATCACGAACACCGCCAGGACGACCAGCACCATCAGCTGACCGATGAACAGCCCCCAGAACAGCCCGTACCCGGACAGCTCCGCCGCGGGGGCGTCCGGCCAGGCGCCGGTGATGTCATGGGGCTCGGCGATCAGATGCCGCATCGCCAGGGGCGTACCGGCGAAGGTGATGCCGGCGGGCCAGGAGCCGTGCGCGAACAGGCCGGCGAGGCCCGTCGCCGTCCACACCAGCACGGTCATGCCGAGGAGGAAAGCCAGTATGCCGACCAGCAGGCCGTCCGGAATGCCGCCCTGCTGTCCCGGCCGCTGGTCGTGGCGGTCGTCCGGTCTCATGCGTCTCTCCCGCCCCGCCTACGCCACCGTCGATTCGGACGAGTCGCCGATGTGCTGTTCCATGAAGGCCGCCGCCCGCTCCTCCGCCTCCAGCTCGGCGGCGCGCAGCGCGTCGTCCGTGAGGTCGGCGGAGGACTCGGTCATCGCGCGGTCCGTGAAGACCAGGGGGCGTTCCGTCTCGGTCACCAGGTGTTTGACGACCTGGACATTGCCGTTGACGTCCCACACCGCGATGCCCGGAGTGAGCGACGGAATGATCTCCACCGCCCACCGGGGCAGGCCCAGCACCCGGCCGGTCGCCCGGGCCTCGTCGGCCTTCTGGGCGTAGATCGTCCGGGTCGACGCCATCTTCAGGATGGCCGCGGCCTCCCGCGCCGCCGCCCCGTCCACGACGTCCGACAGATGGTGGACCACCGCCACGAACGACAGACCCAGCCGGCGCCCGAACTTCAGCAGCCGCTGGAACAGCTGCGCCACGAACGGGCTGTTGATGATGTGCCAGGCCTCCTCGACCAGGAAGATGCGCTTCTTCCGGTCGGGCCGGATCCAGGTGTGCTCCAGCCACACGCCCACGATGGCCATGAGGATCGGCATCGCGATGGAGTTGCGGTCGATGTGGGACAGGTCGAAGACGATGAGCGGCGCGTCGAGGTCGATGCCGACGGTCGTCGGGCCGTCGAACATGCCGCGCAGGTCACCGTCGACGAGCCGGTCCAGGACCAGCGCCACGTCCAGGCCCCAGGCCCGTACGTCGTCTATGTCCACGTTCATCGCCTCGGCCGACTCCGGCTCGGGGTGGCGGAGCTGCTCGACGATGTCGGTGAGGACGGGCTGGCGCTCGACGATGGTCTCGTTGACGTAGGCGTGCGCGACCTTGAGGGCGAAGCCGGAGCGCTCGTCCAGGCCGTGGCCCATCGCGACCTCGATGATCGTGCGCAGCAGGGCCAGCTGGCCCGTCGTGGTGATCGCCGGGTCGAGGGGATTGAGCCGGATGCCGTGGTCCAGGGCGGCCATCGGGTCGAGGCGGATGGGAGTTATCCCCAGCTCCTGCGCGATGAGGTTCCACTCGCCGACGCCGTCCTCGCCCTGGGCGTCCAGGACGACGACCTGGCGGTCCTTGAAACGGAGCTGGCGCAGGACGTACGTCTTCTCCAGCGCCGACTTGCCGTTTCCGGACTCCCCGAGCACCAGCCAGTGCGGGGCGGGGAGCTGCTGGCCGTACAGCTGGAAGGGGTCGTAGATGTAGCCCTTGCCGGAGTAGACCTCGCGGCCGATGATCACGCCGGAGTCGCCGAGGCCGGGGGCGGCGGTGGGCAGGTAGACCGCCTGGGCCTGGCCCGTGGAGGTGCGGACCGGGAGGCGGGTCGTCTCGACCTTCCCGAACAGGAAGGACGTGAAGGCGTCGGTGAGGACGGACAGCGGGTCCCGCATCAGGCTCAGCCCCTACCTTCGGATGCCGGTGGCGAACGGAAGAGTGTTCACGAAGGCGCGGTGGTGCTCACGGTCGCACCACTCCAGTTTCAGGTACGACTTTCCGGCCGAGGCCCTTATCGTCCGCTTGTCGCGGGCGAGCGCCTCGGGCGAACGGGAGGAGACGGTGATGTAGCCGACCAGGTTGACGCCGGCCGCGCCGCTGGCGAGATCCTCGCCGCGCTGGTCGAGACGGCTGTGGGCGGCGATGTCGCGCGGGTCGACGGTGCGGTTCATCTTGGCGGCGCGGGAGGCCTCGGCCTCGTCGTTCGTCTTCTCGGTCAGCATGCGCTCGATGGCGACCTCGGTGGGCTCGAGGTCCATCGTGACGGCGACCGTGCGGATGACGTCCGGGGTGTGGACGAGCAGCGGGGCGAGGAAGTTCACGCCGACCGGGGTCATCGGCCACTCCTTCACCCAGGCCGTGGCGTGGCACCAGGGGGCGCGGGTGGAGGACTCGCGGGTCTTGGCCTGGAGGAAGGTGGGCTCCATGGCGTCCAGCTCGGCCGGCCAGGCGTTGCGCTTGGTCATCGCCTGGATGTGGTCGATCGGGTGGTCCGGGTCGTACATGGAGTGGATGAGGGAGGCGAGCCGGCCCTGCCCGAGGGGCTGGCGGACGCGGATGTCGGCCTCCTGGAGGCGCGAGCAGATGTCGGTCAGCTCGCGGGCCATGACGACGGCGAGCCCGGCGTCGCGGTCGACCTTGCGCCCGTTCTGCGGCCGGGCCGCGCGTGCCATGGTGTGGGCCTCGGCGGCCAGTTCGCGCGTGTAGTGCATGCAGGCGATGAGATAGGCGCGGTGCTGCTCGCTGCTGGTGGACACCATGGACTGCAACTGGTCGTACGACCGCTGCAGCCACGGCAGCGCCTTGTCGTCGCCGCGCACGGCGACGTCCTTGGCGTGCGCGTCCGGGTCGGCCGGGAGGGTGCGGGCGAGCATCTGGATGCGGGTGACGAAGCCGTCGCCGTTGGCCACGTGCTTGAGCAGGGTGCCGAAGCGGTCGACGAGGGCCTCCTGGTCCTCGGAGTCGCGCAGGCCGACGCCGGGGCCCTCGATCTCGATCGCGGCCGTCACCGTCTTGCGGTCGGCGTGCAGCAGTACGGCGATCTCGTCCGGCCCGAAAGGCGCGGCCAGCCAGGTGATACGGCCGATGCCGGGCGGCGGCCCGACCTCGACCTCCCGGCCGTCGAGCCGGGTACCGGCCTCGATGGCGCCGGAACGGTACGTCGTGCCGCTGCGCAGGGTCCGCTTGTAGCTGCGGTTGATCTCGAACCACTTGTAGAACGTGCGGTGCTTGTACGGCACGTAGACCGCCGCCAGCGCGAGCATCGGGAAGCCCATGAGGAGCACGATGCGCAGGGTCAGGACGGGGACGAGGAGTCCGCACATCATGCCGAGGAACGCGCCCGCGATGATCAGCGCGATCTCGCCGGTCTCGCGGTTGCGTCCGACGATCGCGTTCGGCCGGGCGCGGCCGATCAGATACGTACGGCGGGGCGTGACCGGATGGGACATGTGGGACTCGGTCGTCAACGCCCGTCACCTCCTGAGCTGTTGCTGGTGCCGCTGTTGCGGGTGTTGCTGGCATGGGGCGTGTTCACCGGGCTGCCGGAGCGCGGTGCGGGTGCGGCGGAGGGGACATTTCCGCCGCCGCCGTTCGAGGGGCGCGAACTGTGCGCGGCGACCCCGCCGGATGCGGGATTGGCCGGGCGGGACGCGGAGGAGGAGCTCGACTGGCTCCCGCCTCCGCCGTCGCCGTTGTGACGGGTGCTGTGGGTCCTGATGCCCTGGGCGACGAGGTTGGCCGGGGAGCTGATGACGGCCGCGGCCTTGCCCTCGGCGCCCTGCATGATGCGGTTGTTGCGGGAGCCGGCGATCTCGTCGCCGAAGCCGGGGACGAAGCGGTAGATCATCGCGGACGCGAAGATGGCGAGCAGGATGATCGCGAGGCCGGAGACGACGGCGGAGAAGGCGTCGGGGCCGTCGTCGGCGGAGAGCGCGCCGGCCAGCCCGAGGACGATGACGATGACGGGCTTGACCAGGATCACGGCGATCATGATCCCGGCCCAGCGGCGGACGTGGCCCCACAGGTTCTTGTCGACCAGCCCGGCGTAGACGACGGTGCCGAGCAGGGCGCCGACGTAGAGCAGGGCGGCGCGGATGACGAGCTCGAGCCAGAGGACGCCGGCGGCGAGGATGGAGACCAGGGAGACGACGATCAGCATGATCGGGCCGCCGCCGATGCCCTCGCCCTTCTCCAGGGCGCCGGAGAAGGTGCCGAAGAAGGTGTCGGTCTGGTTGCCGGTGGTCTTGGCGAGGACGTCGCTGACGCCGTCGGCGGCGGAGACGACCGTGTAGAGGATCAGCGGTGTGAAGGCCGACGCCAGGACGGTGAGCCAGAGGAACCCGATGGCCTCGGAGAACGCGGTGGTGAAGGGGACGCCGCGCACGGCACGCTTCGCGACGGCGAGCAGCCAGAGGAGCAGCGTGAGGATCGTCGACGCGGCGAAGACGACGGCGTACTGCTGGAGGAACTTCTGGTTGGTGAAGTCGACGTTGGCGGTGTCCTGCACGGCGGCACTGAGCCGGTCGATCGTCCAGGACGCGGCGTCGGCGCATCCCTTGGCGAGGGAGGAGAGGGGGTCGAGGGTGGAGGTGAGCCCGGGGGCGTCTCCTCCGGAACCGCCGGTGGAGCCGCCACCGGATTCACCGCGTTCGCAGTAGTCCTTGGCGGGGCCGTGGATCAGATCGCAGGGGTCGTCACTCGGAGTCGGTGAAGGAGTGGGGGCGGCGAAGGCGCGGGTGGCGAGGAGCATCGCTGCCGCCTGTACGGCCGCGACGGCACCGGTCGCTTTGAGTACGCGGTGGTTAGCGGGCATACGTGAACCCTCCGTACTCCTGGACGGCCTTGGCCATCTCGTCGGCGCTCGATGCCTTGTCATCGCCGGGAATCGGCGCTGGACCGTCCTTCTGGGAGTGCGTCACGATCTTCCAGTCACCGTTGGTCCACTCCAGCTTGGTCGTGATGGTGAACCAGCTGCTGGTGACCGGGGCGGTGGAGTTCTGGCCCGCGAGTCCGAGGAGGCCGCTGCACCAGACTTCGACAGTGGCGGTGTCGGGCGAGTTCTCCGTGACCTTGGTGCCGAGCGGGCTCGTGCGTGACACGAAGGTGTAGCCCTTCGGTGTCGAACCGTCCTCGTTCAGTCCGACGTTCTTGTTGAACGCCGGACTGTACGCCTTGTCCAGAGAAGCCTGGAAGCCCGCGACTCTCGAGGGGACGATGAGCGCTTGCAGAATCGCGTCGCGCTTGGCCTTGTTGAACATGTTCGCCGAGCCCAGTGCCACCGCGTAGTTCGCCGCCGCGCTCTGTGCCCCCTGCTCGTCATGGGCGAAGCCCGACTGGACCGGCTGGGTGCCCGACGGGGCCGTTGCCGATGTCTTCGGCTTGTCGGTGGCGTCGTCCGGGGATGCGGAATCGTCTCCTCCACGGTTCGCGAAGGCGATCGCGGCGATCAGCAGGACGACCACGCCGACCACGGTGATCAGGCTGCGCGAGGACGAGCGGCCGCCGCGGCGCGCGCCCCCGAACGCGTCGCCGCCGTTGTCGGGCAGCCGCGTCCGCGTCTGGCCCGTGCCGCCGTAACCGCCGGAGGACTGGTGGTCGTCTCCGAGACTCATGCCGCGTACGCCCCCTCGACGTCGTGCGGGAACACCTCGTACACCATGCCGTAGAAGTATGACGGTAGCGGTGTTGGCACCCGCTCGTACGCGGTGTGGTGACTGGACATCAGGGAAACGCAACCTCAGCCGGTGGGCACGACGGGCGGGTGGGATGGAGGGGGAACCGGGCGCGCCCGGCGGGACCGGTGGACCGCGCGCCCGCCTACACGGCCATGCCGTACACGATGGTGAACAGGGTGCCGAGTGAGCCGATGATGAACACGCCCGTCAGCCCGGCGATGATGAGGCCCTTGCCCTGTTCCGCGCTGAAGGTGTCCCGGAGAGCCGTGGCGCCGATGCGCTGTTTGGCGGCGCCCCAGATGGCGATGCCGAGGCAGAGCAGGATGGCCACGGCCATCACCACCTCGATCATCACCTTCGCCTCGTTGCCCAGGCTGCCGAAGGGGCCCCAGTCCGGAGCGATCCCTCCGATGATGGTGTTGATGTCTCCCTCGTCGGCCGCAAAGAGCATGTAAGTCACCGCCCCTGTTGGGTAGTTCCGCGCCCCCTGCGTTCGTGCAGAGGTCAGGCCTCATTGTCGCCGACGACGGCGCCGTCGTATGTCGACTTGGCGTCATCGATTGGCGGGTTTCGTACGAATAGCTTGCCACCGGTCCCCGTCGTTCCCTCGGAGGGCGGCGCGGACCGGTATGCAAAGATTCGTATCGTCACTCTGTGTATCACGGTAGGTTACGCCGGGCAATGACGCTGGTGCGCAACCTGTCGTGTGGCCGCGTCGTTAAGCCCTTCCGCTGACTGGCGGGTCGGTCGGCCTGGACGACATGGCCGGGAAACGGCACTGAACGGTGGCCCCGTGGGGGATGGTTGGGGCATGCGCAAGATGTGGGTCGGTGCCGGGGTCGCCGTCGCCCTGGGAATGGGCTTCGTGATGCTGCTCGTCGTCGGTGTCTACGTGGTCGCCGGGAACCTGGCCGGCGGTGCGGCCGGCGGGGCCAAGAGGCTCGCCAAGGGCAGCGTGCCCGCGGCGTACCAGGCGCTCGTGCAGAAGTGGGGCAATCTCTGTCCCGCCATCAACCCCGCGCTGCTCGCGGCCCAGTTGTATCAGGAGAGCGGGTTCAACCCGAAGGCACAGAGCGCGGCGGCGGCGCAGGGGATAGCGCAGTTCATCCCCGGGACGTGGGCCACCCACGGCATCGACGGGGACGGGGACGGGGACCGGGACGTGTGGGACCCGGCGGACGCCATTCCGTCGGCCGCGTCGTACGACTGCTCCCTCGCCTCGTACGTCAAGGACGTGCCCGGCGATCCGACGGAGAACATGCTGGCCTCCTACAACGCGGGGGCCTATGCGGTGATCAAGTACCAGGGTGTCCCGCCGTACAAGGAGACGCGGAACTACGTCAAGGTGATCACGACGCTGGAGAAAAGCTTCGCCGCGCCCACGACGCGGGTGGATCCCTCCGAGCAGGCCGCCGGGGCCATCGCGTACGCGCAGAAGAAGCTCGGGACGCCCTATCTGTGGGGTGGGAACGGGACCGCCGAGCAAGGAGGGCGGTTCGACTGTTCGGGGCTGACCAAGGCCGCGTACGAGAGTGTCGGGATCAAGCTGCCCCGCGTCGCCAACGACCAGTACAACGCGGGGGCGCACCCCGCCCGGGACGAGCTGCTGCCGGGGGACCTGGTGTTCTTCTCCGACGATCTGGCCGATTCCCGTGCCATCCGGCACGTGGGGATCTACGTCGGCGGCGGGTACATGATCGATGCGCCGCGGTCGGGGGCCGTGATCCGCTTCGACCCGGTCGACACACCCGACTACTTCGGGGCCACCCGGGTGACCGAAGATGGCGCGAAAGCATTGCCCACCACGGTGTGAACCGAACGTGAACCCATCCCCTGAGCTGCGACGACGTATCTCTCTTCGATAACGTCTGCGTGATCATTCGGTGGAGTGTGGAACGTATCAACGGGGGCCGTGCGTTCCTGTTGTCGTGTAGGTGTGCGGCAGCACGTGGAGCGCCGGCGGATCTACGACCACGGGGGTGGCAGGAGAGGCGTGCGCAGGGTGCGCCGCCGGACATGACGAAGGGGCCGCTGCAACATGGCTGGACTCGCCGAATCCGGGTCGAACCCCGACGTCGAGCTGCTCTACGACATCAACGGACTGGCCAAGGACGCGCCGCACTGGTTCGACCGGGTCATGGAGTTCGTGGGCGAGTACGGGCTGCTGTTCGCGATCGTGCTGCTGGTGCTGTGGTGCTGGTGGGGTGTGCGCAAGCGCGGCGGCGCGGACGCGGCCTCGTCCGTGGCCGCTCTGGTGTGGGCGCCGCTGGCGGCCGGTATCGCCGTCCTCGTCAACGTGCCGATACGGGGTTTCGTGGAGCGTCCCCGGCCGTTCAAGGACCATGACGGGCTGGAAGTGCTCGTCTCCGGCAAGGACGACTACTCCTTCGTCAGCGACCACGCGACGCTCGTCATGGCCCTGGCCGTCGCCCTGTTCGTCGCCAACCGGAAGTTCGGGATCGCCGCGATCGTGCTGGCCCTCTTCGGCGGCTTCGCCCGGGTCTACATGGGCGTGCACTACCCGACCGACGTCATCGGCGGCTTCGCCCTCGGCACGGCCGTCGCGCTGCTGCTCTCCCCGGTCGCCATGGCCCTGCTGACGCCGCTGGCCAAGGCCGTCGAGCGGTCGCCGCGGGCGGGCCGGCTGATCAGCGCGCGGGGGCGGGCCGACGAGGGGCAGGGTCCCGTGATCCCGGGCGCCCGGCGGGAGAACGCCGGGTCCGAGGAGCGGGACCTCGCCGCGTAGGACCGTCCGGGGCTACAGCGCCTGGGGGAAGGTGAAGACGCGGTCCGGGTCGTACTGGCGCTTGAGTTTCGCCAGGCGCGGGGCCGCGTCTCCGTAGTAGGCCCGCCGCCAGTCCTTGAGCGCCGGGTCCGCGTAGTTCTGGTACGCGGCGCCCGAGGCGTACGGGCGCATGGCACCGTACGCGGACGCCAGCCATGTCTGGGCCGCCGCGCCGCTCGTGCCGGGGCGCCAGGCGGCGAGGTACTGGGCCAGCATCCGGGAGCGGCGGTGCACGAACGCCGTGGCCGTCGGCGCGACGCGGTTCACCGCCCCGCCGAGTGCGGTGAACACGATGCTGCCGGTGCCGCCGCGCACCGAGCGGACCTGGGCCAGCAGGGCCCGGATGCCGGCGGGTGACAGGGAACGGTCGTAGAAGTCCGAGCGTGCCGCGTACGTCTCGCGTTTCAGCGCGCCCTGCGGGGAGCGGCCGGGTGTGGAGCCGGGGAGGTGGCAGCGGGCGTCCGTGGCGAACGACGAGCAGCCGGCGTACAGCTCCATGGACGCCTCGTACGACCGCCGTTTGAGGAAGACGCTGCTCGCCGAGGCGCCGATGCGGGCGGCGAGGCGGTCGACCGCGTTCTGCAGTTCGCCGTAGGTGCCGAGGGAGAAGGCGGCGACGGACACGGTCGGGTTGCCGTGGGGCCCCGACTCGAGGTGCAGGGACGACCAGATCTCGTCGGGCTGGGCCGGTCCCCACTCCTGCCAGGCGCGGACGACCGCGGCGGCCTTCGCCCAGGGCCAGGTCAGATACGCGGTTACGGCCTGGGGTGCGGGGTGGGTGCGGAAGCGGAGCTCCGTGACGATGCCGAAGTTGCCGTTGCCGGCGCCGCGGAGAGCCCAGAACAGGTCTTTGTGGGCGCTGGCGTTGGCGGTGATCTGCTTGCCGTCCGCGGTGATCAGGGTGGCCTGGGTGAGGCTGTCGCAGGTCAGGCCGTAGGCGCGGGAGACGACGCCGTGGCCGCCGCCGAGGGTGAGGCCGGAGATGCCGACGGTGGGGCAGGAGCCGGCGGGGATCGTCACGCCCTTGGCGGCCAGGGCGCGGTAGACGTCGATGAGTTTGGCGCCGGCGCCGATGGTGGCCTGGTTGCTGCTCGCGCGGATGCGGTCGAGTCGTGACACGTCGATGATCAGGCGGTTGTCGCCGGAGGACCAACCGGCGTAGGAGTGGCCGCCGTTGCGGACCGCTACGGGGACGCGGTGGGCGCGGGCGTAGGAGAGGGCGGTGCGGATGTCGTCGGGGTGGGATGGGTAGGCGACGGCGGCGGGGCGGAGGGTGTCGAAGCGGGTGTTGTAGAGCTGGTGGGCTGTGGGCCAGGGGCGGTCGCCGGGGCGGAGGAGGGGGCCGTCGAGGGACTTGGCCAGGGCGGTCCAGGTGGCGGGGGCGGGGGCGGGGGCGCGTCTGGTGGCGGTGGTGGCGGTGGTGGTTGCGGGGTTCTTGTTGGCGTCGGAGGGGGTGTCAGGGGGTGTTGCTGTACAGGCCGTTGTGGTGGTGAGGGGGAGGGTGAGGGTGGCGGCTGCGGTGCCGGTCAGGAAGGTGCGCCGGTTCATGTGCGTCTCCGGGTCCCGTGGGGGGTTCTTGGAGGGAGACGGGGTGGTGGGGGTGGGGGTTCCACGGGTGGGCCGGGCGGGTGTGTCGCGTGGCCCGGCGCGAGTGAGGTGCCCGGCGTGGGTCCGGGGCGGGTGGGTGTTCGCGGCCCGGCGTTGCGGGGTGCCGCTGCGCCCACCCGTGCCGCCCCAGCGGCACGATTGCCCGCAGCTAAGTCGTGGGGTGGGAATCACGCGGCCCGCCCCAGCGGCACGACTGCCCGCAGGTAAGACGTGGGGTGGGGTTCACGCGGCCCGCCCCAGCGGCACGACTGCCCGCAGGTATGGCGTGGGGGTGGGTTCACGTGGCCCGCCCCAGCGGCACGACTGCCCGCAGGTAAGGCGTGGGGGTGGGGTTCACGCGGCCCGCCTCAGCGGCACGAGTGCCCGCAGCTCACGGCTGCCGCAGTCAGGAAGCGCGGTGGGACTCCGCGTCCGTGCGGGCCTGGCTTCTGGCTCTGCGGGCCGGGCCGCGCCAGCCGCAGGTGCAGTGGGCGACGCAGAAGGCGCCCTGTTCGACCGTGGTCGTGAGGTGGTCCGGTATGTCCCGGGGAGCTTCGGGTGCGTCCTGCTGAGCCACGGCCACCACGTTACCGGCGTCGCCCACCCGTCGTTAACCGGGACGGCAGGGGGTCCGGGACGGGCCGTGTCGGCTGGGGTAGGTGGCGATGGGCGGGCGGGAGAGGGAGCGGCGGGGCAGGAGGGCGGGGACGGTCTCCGTCGTCGGGGCCGTGGTCGGCGCGGGGCTGGCCGCGTCCGGGTGCTCCGGGCAGGGGGCCGCCGTGCAGGACGACCGGTCCGGGGACTCGGTCCGCGTGCTGCACCGGGCCGCGGACCGTCTGGTGGCCGCCGGCAGCTCCAAGGCCCGCACCGCCATGGAGATGGCCAGCGGCGGGACCCGGGTGACCATCCGCGGCGAGGGTGTGTACGACTTCCGCGAGCGGCTCGGCAGGCTGAAGGTGCGGCTGCCGCAGGACCCCGCGGGCGCGAGCGGGCACCGGCCGATCACCGAGCTGCTGACGCCCGGGGCCCTGTTCATGAAGAACCGGGGCGCCGGCGTGCCCGACGACAAGTGGGTGCGGGTGGCGACCGCCACGCTCTCCGACGGAAACCTGGTGACCGGCGGCGCGACGGACCCGTTCGCCGCCGCAGAGGTGCTGCGCGGCACGCGGTCGGCGACGTACGTGGGGCGCACCGAGGTCGCGGGGACCGAGGTGCGGCACTACCGGGGGACCGCCGATCTCGCCCGGGCGGCGCGGGCCGCCTCCGACGGCAACCGGCACGCGCTGGCCGCCGCGGCCGAGGGCTTCGCCACCACCGACGTGCCCTTCGACGCCTACCTCGACGACGCGGGCCGCATCCGCAAGGTCCGGCACCGGTTCAGCTTCGCCAACGGGCGGAGCGAGGGCACCGTGGCCGTCGCCTCGACGACCCTGCTCTACGACTTCGGCGCCGCCGTGCGCGTACGGCTGCCCGACGAGGACGACATCTACGCCGGGAAGATCGCCGAGGGGGCGGGGACAGGCGTGGGCGGCAAGAACTAGCCCTTCCGTGCCATGCGCGGTGCGTAGGCCGCTCCCTACTCTAGGAAGCCGGTGACGGCAGAGACGAGGTGACGCGCGTGGCTCCGGTCGGCGGTACGGCAGTTCAGGACCACGTGGCACTCGCCGAGATAGAGCTCTGCGGGGAGCTGATCATCGCGGCCTCCGCCGCGCGGGAGCGGCTCAGCCTGGAGAGCATCGACAAGGTGCTGCGGGTGGCCGAGGAACGCTGTACCGGCGGCGGTCAGTAGTGCGGAGCCCTTCGGCTCAGGTGCGCAGCAGGCGGCCGATGGCCTTCGTCGCCTCTTCGACCTTCGCGTCGATCTCCGAGCCGCCCTTGACGGCCGCGTCGGCGACGCAGTGGCGCAGGTGCTCCTCGAGGAGCTGCAGCGCGAAGGACTGCAGGGCCTTCGTGGAGGCCGACACCTGGGTGAGTATGTCGATGCAGTAGACGTCCTCGTCGACCATGCGCTGCAGGCCGCGGATCTGGCCCTCGATGCGGCGCAGGCGCTTGAGGTGCTCGTCCTTCTGCTTGTGGTAACCGTGCACGCCGCGGTCGTGGTCCGTGACGACGTCCGTACCGTCCGTCTCCACCGCGTCGGCCGTGGTCGCCGGGCCCACGGTGGCGGAGGGCGCGCCCGCGCCGGCCTCGCTGGTCGTCATCGCGTCCTCCTGGTGGACCGTGTGCCGAAATATACCCCTGGCGGGTATATGGTACCGAATTTTCCGGGGTAGGGGAGCCCTCGGCGCAGCGCGGAACACGGCCCCGCGTCGCCCCCCTGCTCATCACTGTGCCTCATGGGCGACACTGGGGGACGGCCCGTTAGCCGTGGCCGGATGATGCGCCTAGCATCAGCCTGACCGAATCCGATGCACCCCGAGGACCCCACGTGCGCTTTCGTCTGACCCCCAGGGAGACGAGCTTCTACGACATGTTCGCCGCGTCCGCGGACAACATTGTCACGGGCTCCAAGCTCCTGATGGAACTGCTCGGGGCGGACGCTTCCGCCCGGGCCGAGATCGCAGAGCGTATGCGGGCCGCAGAACACGCGGGTGACGACGCCACGCACGCGATCTTCCACCAGCTGAACTCCTCGTTCATCACGCCGTTCGACCGTGAGGACATCTACTCCCTCGCGTCGTCCCTCGACGACATCATGGACTTCATGGAGGAGGCCGTCGACCTGGTCGTCCTCTACAACGTCGAGGAACTGCCCAAGGGCGTCGAGCAGCAGATCGAGGTACTGGCGCGGGCGGCCGAGCTGACCGCCGAGGCCATGCCGAACCTGCGGACCATGGACAACCTCACCGAGTACTGGATCGAGGTCAACCGGCTCGAGAACCAGGCCGACCAGATCCACCGCAAGCTGCTGGCCCACCTCTTCAACGGCAAGTACGACGCCATCGAGGTGCTGAAGCTGAAGCAGATCGTGGACGTGCTGGAAGAGGCTGCCGACGCGTTCGAGCACGTGGCGAACACGGTGGAGACCATCGCCGTCAAGGAGTCCTGAGCACTTCATGGACACCTTCGCTCTGGTCGTGACCATCGGGGTCGCGCTCTTCTTCACGTACACCAACGGCTTCCACGACTCGGCGAACGCGATCGCGACGTCCGTGTCGACGCGGGCACTGACGCCCCGGGCGGCGCTCGCGATGGCGGCCGTGATGAACCTCGCCGGTGCCTTTCTCGGCTCCGGGGTCGCCAAGACCGTCAGCGAGGGGCTGATCGAGACGCCCGAGGGCTCGAAGGGGATGGGCATCCTCTTCGCGGCGCTGATCGGTGCCATCGTCTGGAACCTCATCACCTGGTACTTCGGCCTGCCCTCGTCGTCCTCGCACGCGCTGTTCGGCGGCATGGTCGGCGCGGCGCTGGCGGGCAGCACGACGGTGTACTGGCACGGGGTGGTCGACAAGATCGTCATCCCGATGTTCGTGTCGCCGGTGATCGGTCTGGTCGTCGGTTACCTCGTCATGACGGCGATCATGTGGATGTTCCGCCGCTCCAACCCCCACAAGGCCAAGCGCGGCTTCCGTATCGCGCAGACGGTGTCGGCGGCGGGTATGGCGCTGGGCCACGGTCTGCAGGACGCGCAGAAGACGATGGGCATCGTGGTGATGGCGCTGGTCATCGCCGACGTCGAGGACTACGGCGATCCGATTCCGGTGTGGGTGAAGATCGCTTGCGCGCTGATGCTGTCGCTCGGGACGTACGCGGGTGGCTGGCGGATCATGCGGACGCTGGGGCGGAAGATCATCGAGCTGGATCCCCCGCAGGGGTTCGCCGCGGAGACGACGGGTGCCTCGATCATGTTCGGGTCGGCGTTCCTGTTCCACGCGCCGATCTCGACGACGCATGTGATCACGTCGGCGATCATGGGTGTGGGGGCGACCAAGCGGGTCAACGCGGTGCGGTGGGGGGTCGCGAAGAACATCATCCTGGGGTGGTTCATCACGATGCCCGCGGCTGCGGTCGTGGCCGCGTGTTCCTACTGGCTGGTGGATCTGGCGGTGCTGTAGCGCGCCCTCGCCCGGGTGGGGTCGCGCGGCTCGGCGCTCCCTAGGTGCCTCCCCCAGAGGGGAGGACTCCAGCGCCCACCCCACGCGTGCCGCCCCTGGGGGTAGCTCCGAGGCCGTTCAGGCACTGGGGGAGGCAGGATTGCCCGCAGCTGCGTCAGCCTGACGGGCACGCGACTGCCCGTGGCTGCGTCATATGCGTAATGGGCCCGCCCCCGGATTCCGGGGGCGGGCCCTTGTGCGCCTCGCGGTGGCACCGCCATGCAGCACCGCGAGGGGATCGGAATCGGCCTAGCCGAAGCGGCCGGAGATGTAGTCCTCCGTGGCCTGGACCGACGGGTTGGAGAAGATGCGCTCCGTCTCGTCGATCTCTATCAGCTTGCCGGGCTGGCCGACCGCCGCCAGGTTGAAGAAGGCCGTACGGTCCGAGACGCGCGCCGCCTGCTGCATGTTGTGCGTCACGATGACGATCGTGAAGCGCTCCTTCAGCTCGCCGATCAGGTCCTCGATCGCGAGGGTGGAGATCGGGTCCAGGGCCGAGCAGGGCTCGTCCATGAGCAGGACGTTCGGCTCGACCGCGATCGCGCGGGCGATGCACAGACGCTGCTGCTGGCCGCCGGAGAGGCCGGAGCCCGGCTTGTTCAGGCGGTCCTTGACCTCGTTCCAGAGGTTGGCGCCGCGCAGGGACTTCTCGACGATGTCGTCCAGCTGGGACTTCTTGTACTTGCCGTTCAGGCGCAGGCCCGCCGCCACGTTGTCGTAGACGGACATGGTCGGGAACGGGTTCGGGCGCTGGAAGACCATGCCGACCTCGCGCCGCACGGCCACCGGGTCGATGCCGGCGCCGTAGAGGTTCTCGTCGTCCAGCATCACCTTGCCGTCGACACGGCCGCCGGGCGTGACCTCGTGCATGCGGTTGAGGGTGCGCAGGAAGGTGGACTTGCCGCAGCCGGAGGGGCCGATGAAGGCCGTCACGGAGCGGGGCTCGACGGTCATCGAGATGTCCTCGATGGCCAGGAAGGAGCCGTAGTAGGCGTTGAGGCCGCTGACATCGATGCGCTTGGCCATGTGAATCACTGCTTCTTTCGGTCCGGGGCCTTAGCGACCGGTCTTCGGGGCCTTCCAGCGGGCGATGCCGCGGGCCACCAGATTGAGGATCATGATGAACGCGATGAGCGTCAGGGCAGCCGCCCAGGCGCGGTCGTAGGCGGCGTCGGAGCCCGCGCTGTACTGGAGGTAGATGTACATCGGCAGCGACTCCTGCGGGTCCTTGAACGGATTCGCGTTGATGAAGTCGGTGCCCCAGACCAGCAGCAGCACGGGGGCGGTCTCACCGGTGATGCGGGCGATGGCCAGCATGACGCCGGTGATGATGCCGCCGACCGACGTCGGCAGGACGACCTTCAGGATCGTGCGCCACTTCGGCACGCCGAGCGCCAGTGACGCCTCGCGCAGCTCGTTCGGGACGAGCTTGAGCATCTCCTCGGTGGAGCGGACGACCACGGGGATCATCAGGATGCACAGGGCGAACGAGCCGGCGACGCCGGACGGGCCCATGTCGAGGATGAGCACCCACAGACTGAGGACGAACAGGCCCGCGACGATCGACGGGATGCCCGTCATGACGTCGACGAAGAAGGTGACGGCCTTGGCCAGCTTGCCGCGCCCGTACTCGACCAGGTAGATCGCGGTGAGCACGCCGATCGGCACGGAGAACAGGGTGGCGAGGCCGACCTGCTCCAGGGTGCCGAGGATGGCGTGGTAGATGCCGCCGCCGGGCTCGCTGTCGGCGACCACGCCCATCGAGTGGCTGAGGAAGTAGCCGTCGAGGACCTGCACGCCCCGCTTGAGCGTCTCCCAGATCAGGGAGAGCAGCGGGATCAGGGCCAGCAGGAACGCGACCCAGACCGTGCTGGTCGCGACCCGGTCCTTGGCCTGCCGGCCGCCCTCGACGCGCGCCGAGACGGCGTACGTGCCGCCGACGAAGAGGACCACGGCGATCAGGGCCCACTGGATGCTGCTGTGCAGCCCGGCCGCGGCGCTGATGCCGAGGCCGGCGGCGACCGAGCCGGCCGCGACCGCCCAGGGGAACCAGAAGGGCAGGGTGGCGCCGCGCAGGGAGCCGCGGCTCTTGGGGGTGAGGGTTGCGTGGCTCATGCGTTGGCCCCCGAGTACTCCTTGCGGCGGGCGATGATCATGCGTGCCGCGCCGTTGACCAGCAGTGTGATGACGAAGAGCACCAGGCCGGAGGCGATCAGCGCGTCCTGGCCCATCACGGTGGCCTCGTTGAACTTGCTGGCGATGTTCTGGGCGAAGGTGCCGCCGCCCGGGTCGAGCAGGCTGGCGTTGATGTCGAAGGTCGGCGAGAGCACCATGGCCACGGCCATCGTCTCGCCGAGCGCGCGCCCGAGGCCGAGCATCGAGGCGGAGATGACGCCGGAGCGGCCGAAGGGGATCACCGACATCCGGATGACCTCCCAGCGCGTGGCGCCGAGGGCCAGCGCGGCCTCCTCGTGCATGCGCGGGACCTGCCGGAAGACCTCACGGCTGACGTTGGTGATGATCGGCAGGATCATGATCGCGAGCAGGACGCCCACGGTGAGCAGCGAGCGCGGCGCTCCGCCGTTCCACTCGAAGATGCCGGTCCAGCCGAGGTACTCGTCCAGCCAGCCGAAGAGGCCGTCCATGTGCGGGACGAGGAAGAGCGCGCCCCACAGGCCGTAGACGATCGAGGGCACGGCCGCGAGCAGGTCGATCACGTACGCGATGGCGCCGCCCAGCCTGCGCGGCGCGTAGTGCGTGATGAACAGGGCGATGCCGACCGAGACCGGGACGGCGATGGCCATGGCGATGATCGACGACACGACCGTGCCGAAGGCCAGGACCGCGATGCCGAACCGCGGCGGGACGCCGCTCGGGTTCCAGTCGAAGCTGGTGAAGAAGTTGGCCTCGTCCTCGCTGATCGCGAGCCAGGCGCGGTAGGTGAGGAAGGCCGCGATGGCGGCCATGATGACCAGCACGAGGATGCCGGATCCGCGGGAGAGCCCGACGAAGATCCGGTCACCGGGACGGACGGCGCCGCGTGCGGCCCGCCTGCCCTCGGGGTGCGGCGGGCGGTGGGGTGCGGGGGCTGCTGCTGGCTTCTGAGGATCAGTGGTTATGTCCATCGGGTTCTCCGGTCTGCGGAGCCGTCGTGGGCGACGGCTCGGTCGGAGCCCGTAGGGGGCTCCTGGCGGCGGTGCACCGGACGGTGCGGCCCGGCCCCGGTGGGGACCGGACCGCACTCGGGTCAGCTCAGGCTCGCGATGTTCTCGCGGACCTTGGTGATGATCTCGGCGGGCATCGGGGCGTAGCCGGCGTCCGCCAGCAGGCCCTGGCCGTCCTCCGAGGCGATGTAGTTCAGGAAGGACTTGGTGGCGGGCAGGGTCTCCGCCTTGTTGCCCTTGTCACAGGCGATCTCGTAGGTCACGAGGACGATCGGGTAGGCACCGTCGGCGCTCGGCGTGTAGTCCAGCTCCAGCGCGAGGTCCTTGCCGGTGCCGACGACCTTGGCCGCGCCGATGGCGGCGGTGGCGTTCTCGACGGTGGCCTTGACCGGAGTGGCGGCCTCGGTCTTGACGTCGACGGTGTTGATGCCGTCCTTGGCGTACGACAGCTCGAAGTACGAGATGGCGCCGGACGTCTGCTTCACCTGCGCGGCCAGACCGGAGGAGCCCTGCGCGGACTGGCCGCCCTTGGCCTCCCAGGACTTGCCCGGCTCGTACGACCAGTCCTTCGGCGCGGCGGCCTTCAGGTACTTGGTGAAGTTGTCGGTGGTGCCGGACTCGTCCGAGCGGTGGAACGCCTGGATCTTGAGGTCGGGGAGCTTGGCGTCGGGGTTGAGCTTGGCGATCGCCTCGTCGTTCCAGTTGGAGATCTTGCTGTCGAAGATCTTCGCGAGGGTCGGGGCGTCCAGGACGAGCGTGTCGACGCCGGGGACGTTGAAGCCGACGGCGATCGGGCCGCCGACCATCGGCAGGTCGATGGCCTGGCCGTCCTTGCAGACCTTCTTCGACGCCTCGATCTCGTCGGGCTTCAGCGCGGAGTCCGAACCGGCGAACGCGGTCTGGCCCTGTGTGAAGGCGGTGATGCCCGCGCCGGAGCCGGTGGGGTTGTAGTTGATCTGCACGCTCTTGCAGGCCGCGACGTACTGCTTGACCCAGGCGTCGATCGCGTTCTTCTGCGCGGAGGAGCCGGAGGCCTGGAGCTGGCCCTTGGCGTCCTCGCACTTGATGTTGCCGGCCTGCGTGCTGGCGGACGCACCGCCGCCGTTGCTGTTTCCGCCGGTGTCGTCGGAGCCGCACGCCGTGAGGGCCAGGGCGCCGGAGACGGCGAGAGCACCGAGAGCGAGGGCCCGCCGGTTCACGCGCTGAAGCTTCACTTGAGGGAGTTCCTTCCAGGAGCCGCCGTCCTGAATCCGGCGGCGTGCGAGGACTGTCTACGGCCGAAATTAGGCAGAACAGGTGAAGCCGCCGATGGGCGTGAATGAACGAGGGGTGAACCCCTGTGGACGGTGCGGTGAGGTCACGGAACGCTTACGTCGAGGACACGGCGAGGTCCCGGGTCAGACGGACCCGAGGTCCGGTGGCAGCGCGTCGACGAGGGCGCGGTCCCGGGGGTGGGTGAGGCGGGCCCGGGCGGCCGGGGGCGACAGCCACTGGACGCGGTCCACCTCGTCGTTCGGGGTGAACGTGCCCGAGACGGCCTGCGCCGTCCAGTACCGGACCTCCTTGGGGCGGCCGTTCACCGGGTAGCGCACGGTGGGCAGCTCGGCGCCGGGGACCGCGGTGCAGCCGGTCTCCTCGGCCACCTCGCGCAGGGCCCCGGCGAGCGGGTCCTCGCCGGGGCGCAGCTTGCCCTTGGGGTGCGACCAGTCGTCGTACTTCGGCCGGTGGACCAGACAGAGCTGCGGCTCGCCGGTGCCCGGGGCGCGACGCCACAGGACGCAGCCGGCCGCGTGCACGGTGGCGCCCCCGGGGGTGCTCATGCGGGGTTCGCCGTCCCCTCGCGGACGCTTCCGCGCCGCCAGTCGTGCCGGAACGCGTACCGCGCCGCCTCCACCTCGTGGCGCTGGTCGGCGTGGAGCACGCCGAGCGCGTAGGCCGTGGCCGGGGCGATACGGGGGGTGCGGGCGGCCTGGGCCGCGGCGGCGGCGGCCTCCGAGGCGTCGCGATGGCGGTCGAGGGCCTCGCCCGCGGTGAGCAGGTGGGTGTCCTCGCCGTCCGGGCCGTCCTCGCCGGCCAGGACCTCGCGGGCGTACCGGTGCAGGCGCAGCAGCAGGCGTACCTGGTGCCAGGGGGCGTCCTGCGGGTGGGGCGCCGGCTCCGGGGACAGGCCGTGGATCAGCGCCTCGGCGTTGTACGGGTGTCCCGCGGTGACCAGGGGCAGTGCGGCCACCGCGTCGCGGAGGCGGCCCTCCGCCGCGCGGGCCAGCGGACGGAGGTCGGCGGCGGTGCCCTCGGGTCGCCGCAGGGGCACCTCGCTGGCCAGTAACGCGACCTTGTCGGCGACCGCGTGGAAGCGGCTGCTGCCCAGGGCCTGCAGGGCGGCGGAGTGGGCCCGGGTGCGGGCCAGGGTCAGCCGGCGGTCGAGCAGGGCGCCCGCCTTGGCCGCGCCCACGGTGAGGTTCGCGCGGTCCGGGAGACCGGAGGACGACGCGGGAGCGGACAGCGCGGAGGGGCCCGCGGACACGGCCGCCGGCTGCCGGCGGGCCGGGACCGCCGAGGAGCCGGACAGCCGGTGCAGCGCCTGGAGCAGGCGTTCCAGGCGCGCCGCGTACGCGTGCTCCTGCGCCAGCGTGCCGGAGAGCCAGGCCAGCTCGGGGCGCATGCCCTCCGCCCAGTCGGCGTCGAGCAGCGGCTGGTAGGTGTGCAGGGTGCCGCTGAGGCGGCGGGCCGCGCGGCGCAGGGCGCGGGCCGGGTCCACGGGGCCGTCGTCGCCGGTGCCCTGGCCGGGCGGGCCCCCGTTCGGGCCGGCCCCCGCGCCCGACTCGCGGTGCAGGCGCAGGGCGCGCAGGAACTCCGTGGCCTGGGCACGGAGGTAGCTCGCGAGGGCCTCCACGGACACCGGACCGGCCGGTCCGGCGTCCGCGGCGGGCGGTGCCTTCGGGCCGGGGGACGCCGACGAGTCGGGCGGTGCGGCCGGTTCGGCCAGGCGGTTCGTCGGGTCAAGGTGTTGCTGTGCCACGCCGGCGCCTCCGGGCGTCTATGAGCATCTCCTGGATGTTGCGCAGCGGCTGGCCGTCCGCGTCGGTCGCGTGCCGGGTCCACTCGCCGTCCGGTCCGAGGTGCCAGGAGGCGGTGCCGTCCGACATGCCGGTCTCCAGGAGCCGGTTCAGGGCCGCCCGGTGCCCCGGGTCGGTGACCCGGACGAGCGCCTCGATCCGGCGGTCCAGGTTGCGGTGCATCATGTCGGCGCTGCCGAACCAGACCTCGGGCTCACCGCCGTTGCCGAAGGCGAAGACGCGCGAGTGCTCCAGGAAGCGGCCGAGGACGGAGCGGACCCGGATGTTCTCCGACAGGCCCGCCACGCCCGGGCGGAGCGCGCAGATCCCGCGCACCCACACGTCGACCGGGACGCCCGCCTGGGACGCGCGGTAGCACGCGTCGATGACGGCCTCGTCGACCATCGAGTTGACCTTGATGCGGATATAGGCGTGGCGGCCGGCGCGGTGGTGCTGGACCTCCTTGTGTATGCGGGAGACCAGGCCGTCGCGCAGGGACTTGGGCGCGACGAGCAGCCGGCGGTACGTCTCGCGGCGGGAGTAGCCGGAGAGGCGGTTGAACAGGTCGGAGAGGTCCGCGCCGACCTGAGGGTCCGCGGTGAGCAGGCCGAGGTCCTCGTAGAGGCGGGCCGTCTTCGGGTGGTAGTTGCCCGTGCCCACGTGGCTGTAGCGGCGCAGGGTGTCGCCCTCCTGGCGGACGACCAGGGACAGCTTGCAGTGCGTCTTCAGGCCGACCAGCCCGTAGACGACGTGGCAGCCGGCCTCCTCCAGCTTGCGGGCCCACTTGATGTTGGCGGACTCGTCGAAGCGCGCCTTGATCTCGACCAGCACGAGGACCTGCTTGCCGGACTCGGCCGCGTCGATGAGCGCGTCGACTATCGGGGAGTCGCCGGAGGTGCGGTACAGCGTCTGCTTGATCGCGAGGACGTCCGGGTCGGCCGCCGCCTGCTCCAGGAAGGCCTGCACGGAGGTGGAGAAGGAGTCGTACGGGTGGTGGAGCAGGACGTCGCGGCTGCGCAGGGCCGCGAAGACGTCCGGCGCCGACGCGGACTCGACCTCGGCGAGGTCGCGGTGGGTGCCGGCGACGAACTTCGGGTACTTCAGCTCCGGACGGTCGAGGCTGTGGATGCGGAAGAGACCGGTGAGGTCCAGCGGGCCGGGCAGGGGGTAGACCTCCGCCTCGCCGATCTTCAGCTCGCGGACGAGCAGGTCCAGGACCTCCCGGTCGACGGACTCCTCCACCTCCAGGCGGACCGGCGGGCCGAAACGGCGCCGCATGAGCTCCTTCTCGAGCGCCTGGAGAAGGTTCTCGGCGTCGTCCTCCTCCACCTCCAGGTCCTCGTTGCGGGTGAGGCGGAAGGCGTGGTGCTCCAGGACCTCCATGCCCGGGAACAGCTCCTCCAGGTGGGCCGCGATGACGTCCTCGATCGGGACGTAGCGGCCCGGGGAGGCCTCCAGGAAGCGGGAGAGCAGCGGGGGCACCTTGACGCGGGCGAAGTGCCGGTGGCCCGTGACCGGGTTGCGGACGACGACCGCGAGGTTGAGGGAGAGACCCGAGATGTAGGGGAAGGGGTGTGCCGGGTCGACGGCGAGGGGGGTGAGGACCGGGAAGATCTGGTGCCGGAACAGGGTGAAGAGGCGGGCCTGCTCCTTCTCCGCCAGCTCGTTCCAGCGGACCAGGTGGATGCCCTCCTCGGCGAGGGCCGGGGCGACGTCCTCGTGGAAGCAGGCGGCGTGCCGGGCCATGAGCTCGCGGGAGCGGGCCCAGATCATCTCCAGCACCTCGCGGGGCTGGAGCCCGGAGGCGGAGCGGGTGGCCACCCCGGTCGCGATGCGGCGCTTGAGGCCGGCCACGCGGACCATGAAGAACTCGTCCAGGTTGCTGGCGAAGATCGCGAGGAAGTTGGCGCGCTCGAGGAGCGGGGTGGTCGGGTCCTCGGCGAGTTCCAGGACGCGCTCGTTGAACGCGAGCCAGCTGCGCTCGCGGTCCAGGAAGCGGCCCTGGGGCAGGGCGGCGTCCGTGCCGGTGCCGTCGGTGCCGGGTGCCGGCGACTCCTCGTACCCGTCCAGGTCCGCGTCGATGTCGGGCTCCAGGTCGGAGACGGTGGCCGCCACGGTGTGCGGGCGGTGCGCGGCGATGGAGCCCACGGAGGGCTGCGGGTGCTGGACCTCGGCCTGGCTGTTCGGCTGCCTCATGGACCCATTCTTCCGCGCCGGGCGCAGGACAGGCGCGTCGGAAGGCACGGAATGCTCCGCTCCTGGTGGCACGGTCGGCTTCATTCGGCGAGGGTCGCAAGGCTGTCTGAATCGATGGTTACGAGGACATGACGTGTGGGATAGCGGGGGGCCTCCGGCGGACCGCGCCCCCGCTCACGTCGTCGCCCTGCGTCACGGTGCGGCTCAGGTCTCCGTGCGGTACATCAGGTCCGTCTCGTGCGTGACGAAGCCGAGCCGCTCGTAGACGGAGACGGCGGCCTTGTTGTCGGCGTCGACGTACAGCATCGCCGTGGGCAGCCCCTGCTCCGCCAGGTGCCGCAGGCCGATGGTGGTCAGCGCCTTGCCGAGGCCGCCGCCCTGGGTGTCGGGCCGGATGCCGAGGACGTACACCTCGCCGAGCCGTTCCTCGGCGTGCACCTTCGTCCAGTGGAAGCCGATCAGTTCGTCCCCGCGTTCGGCGAGGAAGAAGCCGGCCGGATCGAACCAGGACTCGGCCTTGCGGTCGTCGAGGTCCCGCTGTGCGAGGGAGCCCTGCTCGGGGTGGTGGGCGAAGGCGGCGGCGTTCACCGCGAGCCAGGCCGCGTCGTCCTGTCCGGGCACGAAGGTGCGCACCGTCACGCCCTCGGGCAGCCGCGGATCCGGCAGGTCCAGGCCGGCCAACGGGCGCCGCATCTGCCGCAGTTCACGGAAGAGGGTCAGCCCGAGCACCTGGGCCAGATGCCGGGCGGCGGAGTGCCCGCCGTGCGCCCAGATCCGCAACCGCTTGCCGGAGGCCGCGAGCAGCGCGGAACCCAGCGCCCGCCCGTGACCCTGCCCCCGGTACGAGGGGTGGACGACCAGTTCGGCGGCCGGCGGCTCCACCGGGTCGGTGTCCTCCAGCTGGGCGTAGCCGACGAGTTCACCGTCCACGGTGAGCAGCAGATGGGCGACGCCCTCCCGCGCCCCGCCGCGCAGTTGGAGGCGCCCCTGCTCGGACACGGCGTGCTGCCCGTCGTTCCGGGCGGCGTCGCCGAGCAGGGCCAGCACGGCCTCCGTCTGGTCCGCGGTGAGTGCGGCGAGGGTCTCGATCGAGCGGGGGCGGCCGGGCCGCACGGTGTCGTCGCTGGTCATGCGTACGAGGGTAAGGGCCGGGCCCGGCAAAAGGGCGGCACGGGACGGAGAACGTAAACCCAGTCGTAACCAGGAAACCCCTGTCGCGCTACGCGCGTTGACCCTAGGCTGCGCCGACGGGCCGTCCCTCTCCTCGACGGCCCGCACCAGGCAGATCCGCAGGCAGACCCACAGGGGGGCGCATGCCAGCCACAGCACAGCCGTACCAACCGCGCCGCAGACGCCGCGCCAACCGCCTGCTCGCGGTGGCCGCCGGCGTCGCCACCGCCGGGGCGCTCGCCGCCGCGGCGCTGCCGGCGAACGCGGGCGAGAACCACCACGGTCACCGGCCGGGCCGTTACCAGGACGTCCAGCTCCTCTCCTTCAACGACCTGCACGGCAACCTGGAGCCCCCGGCCGGCTCCTCGGGCCGGGTCACCGAACTCCAGCCGGACGGCACCACGAAGACCGTCGACGCGGGCGGTGCCGAGTACCTCGCCACCCACCTGCGCCAGGCCCGCAAGGGCCACCCGTACTCCATCACCGCGGCCGGCGGCGACATGGTCGGCGCCTCCCCGCTGCTGTCCGGTCTCTTCCACGACGAGCCGACCATCGAGGCGCTGAACAAGCTCGACCTCGACGTGACCTCCGTCGGCAACCACGAGTTCGACGAGGGAGCCCGGGAGCTGGCCCGCCTGCAGAACGGCGGCTGCCACCCCACCGACGGCTGCCCCACGGACCAGGAGTTCGAGGGCGCCGACTTCCCGTACCTGGCGGCCAACGTCCTGGACGAGAAGACCAGGAAGCCCATCCTGAAGCCCTACTGGGTGTGGAAGCAGAAGGGCGTCAAGGTCGGCTTCATCGGCGTGACCCTGGAAGGCACCCCGAACATCGTCTCGGCGGACGGCGTGAAGGGCCTGCAGTTCAAGGACGAGGTCGAGACGATCAACAAGTACGCCAAGGAGCTGCGGCGCCAGGGCGTGAAGTCGATCGTCGCCCTCATCCACGAGGGCGGCTTCCCGGCGTCGTCCTCCTACAACTACGACTGCGACTCCCCGGGCGCAGGCGACGGCATCTCCGGGCCGATCGTCGACATCGCCAAGAACATCACGCCCGACGTCGACGCACTGGTCACCGGCCACACCCACAACGCGTACGTCTGCACGATCCCCGACCCGGCGGGCAACCCCCGCATGGTCACCTCGGCCGCGTCATTCGGCCGCCTCTACACGGACACGACGCTGACGTACGACCGCGCGACGGGCGACATCGCCCGTACGGCCGTGAAGTCGGCGAACCACGTGGTGACGCGGGACGTCACGAAGGCACCGGACATGACCCGCCTGATCGACCGGTGGAACACCCTGGCCGCCCCGATCGGCAACCGCCCCGTCGGCTACATCTCCGGCGACATCGGCAACACCGGCACCGAGTCCCCCCTCGGCGACCTGATCGCCGACGCGCAGCTGGCCTACGGCAAGTCCCTGGACCCGGAGACCGACCTGGCGCTGATGAACCCGGGCGGCATCCGGGCGCCGCTCACCTACGCGGCCAAGGCCGGTGAGGGCGACGGCGTGGTGACCTACGCCGAGGGCTTCACCGTCCAGCCCTTCTCCAACACGGTGAACCTGCGCAGCTACACGGGCGCCCAGCTGATCCAGGCGCTCAAGGAGCAGGTGACCGGCGGCAACGAGGCGGCGCCGAAGGTCCTCCAGGTCTCGTCCGGTCTGACGTACACCCTGGACCTGACGAAGACGGGCGCGGACCGGGTCGTCACCGACACCATCCGCCTCGACGGCGCCCCGATCGACCCCGCGGCCACCTACCGCGTCGCGATGAACAGCTTCCTCGCGGGCGGCGGCGACGGCTTCACCACGCTGGGCCAGGGCACGGACGAGCTGGTCGGCACGGACGACCTGACTGCCCTCGAGCAGTACCTGACGGCCAACTCGTCGGCGACGGACCCGATCGCGCCGCCGGCGGCGGACCGGATCACGGTCGTGAAGTAACCGGTTGCCGGCTCTCGCGCGTCGAGGCCCGGACCGCGTCCGTCCGGTACGCGGTCCGGGCCTCGTGCCGTGTCAGTGCTCCCCATTCCCCGCGTCCAGGTCCGGGGGCGGCACGGGCGCCCCCGGCAGCCGGACCGTGACGGTCGTGCCGCCGCCCTCCGCCGGGGTCAGGGTCACCTCGCCGCCCGCCTGCTGGACCGTGCGGGCCACGATCGACAGGCCGAGGCCCGAGCCGGGCAGCGCGCGCGCCGACGGGGAGCGCCAGAAGCGGTCGAAGACGTGCGGGAGTTCCTCGGCGGGGATGCCGGGGCCGTGGTCACGGACGGTGAGGACGCCGTCGGCGAGGCGGACGTCGACCGCACCGCCCTCGGGGCTGAACTTCACCGCGTTGTCCAGGATGTTGACCATCGCGCGCTCCAGCGCGGAGGGCTCCGCCCGTACGTACCAGGGCCGGACGTCGGCGGTGATCGTCAGCTCAGGGCCGCGCAGCCTGGCCCGGCGCAGGGCCGCCTCGACGACGTCCTGCCAGTCGAGGATCCGCGCCTTGCCCGCGTGCTGGCCGGTGTCCGGTCGGGACAGTTCCTGGAGGTCGCCGATGAGCGCGGCCAGCTCCGTCATCTGCGCCTTCACGGAGGCGAGGAGCGCCTTGCGGTCGGCCTCGGGGATCGGGCGGCCGGTCTCCTCGCTGCGGGAGAGCAGCTCGATGTTGGTCCGCAGGGAGGTGAGGGGCGTGCGCAGTTCGTGTCCCGCGTCCGCGATGAGCTGCTGCTGCAGGTCGCGGGAGCTGGCGAGGGAGGAGGTCATCGAGTTGAAGGAGCGGGAGAGGCGGGCGATCTCGTCCTCGCTGGCGTCCTCCACGGGGATGCGGACGTTCAGGTCCTCGGTGCGGGCGACGTGCTCGACGGCCTCGGTGAGCTCGTCCACGGGACGCAGCCCGGCCCGGGCGACGGCGAGCCCGGCGGCTCCGGCGCCGACGACGCCGATGCCGGAGACGAGGAGCAGGACCCAGACGAGGGAGGACAGGGGCTGGGTGACCTCGTCCACCGGCTTGGCGACGGAGACGGCGACACCGGGCTGCACCTGCCGGGTGAGCCGGTCGAGGACCGGGCGGGTGTAGACGCGGACGGTGGTGCCGTCGGTGGTCTTCGAGGTGTGCAGCGCGTTCTTCGCCAGGCCGTCGGCGACGGCCACGTCCACGTCGTGCACCCGCATCTCCTCACTGCCGGGATCGACGCAGGTGGAGCCGTCCGAGTAGAGGATCGTGACGATGGGGGCGTTCGGGGTCTTGGGCAGCTCCTGCGGATGGGAGGACCCGCAGTTGGCCAGCATGCTCTGCAGGAGCTGGCTGGACGGCTGCTCACCGCGCAGCTGGTCGTCGAGCTGGTCGTACAGCTGGTTGCGGACCACGAACCAGCACGTCACCGAGACCGCCGCCACCGCGAAGGCCACCGCCGCCGCCACCAGCAGGGCCAGGCGGGAGCGGAGCGGCAGGGCGCGGAAGCGTCTGATCACTCCGCGCCGCCCTGCCGCAGGACGTAGCCCACGCCGCGGACCGTGTGGACGAGGCGCGGCTCGCCGCCCGCCTCGGTCTTGCGGCGCAGGTACATCACGTACACGTCGAGCGAGTTGGACGACGGCTCGAAGTCGAAGCCCCACACGGCCTTCAGGATCTGCTCCCGGGTGAGGACCTGGCGCGGGTGCGCCATGAACATCTCGAGGAGCGTGAACTCCGTGCGGGTCAGCTCCACCGGCCGCCCGGCCCGTACGACCTCCCGCGTCGTCAGGTCCATCGTCAGGTCGCCGAAGGTGAGCCGGTCGTCGTTGGCGGCACTCGCCTCCACCGCCGCCGCGTAGGAGCTGCGGCGCAGCAGCGCGCGGATGCGGGCGAAGAGTTCGTCCAGCTCGAAGGGCTTGACCAGGTAGTCGTCGGCGCCGGCGTCCAGGCCGGTCACCCGGTCGCCGACGGTGTCGCGGGCCGTCAGCATCAGGATCGGGGTCGTGTCGCCCGCGCCGCGGATCCGCCGGGCGGCGGTCAGGCCGTCCATGCGGGGCATCTGGATGTCGAGGACGAGGAGGTCGGGCCGGTACGCCGCCGCCTTCTCCAGGGCGTCGGCGCCGTCGACGGCGACCTCGGTGCCGTACCCCTCGAAGGCGAGGCTGCGCTGGAGCGCCTCGCGGACCGCCGGCTCGTCGTCGACGATCAGGATGCGCTGGGTGTCACGGTCGCGGTCGGCGTCTGCGGGGCTCATGGTCTCGGAATCCTCGGATGCGGTGGGTACGGGGGGCTGTGCCAACGCCTTCAGCGTCGCACGTCCGCGCCCCCGGTCAGTCGCTCGCGCCCGCTCGCAGTGCGGGCAGGTCGGCCTTCACCGTGTTGACCGGGATCGCGAAGCCGAGGCCCACGCTGCCCGCGCTCGCGGAGGACTCGGTCGACGAGTACATCGCCGAGTTGATGCCGATGATGTTGCCGTTCATGTCGATCAGCGCGCCGCCGGAGTTGCCCGGGTTGAGGGAGGCGTCCGTCTGGATCGCCTTGTACGTCGTCGTGGACGAGCCGGTGTCGCCGTTGAACTCCTGGCCGCCGAACTCGAACGGCCACTGGCCGCCCTGGCGCTGCTGCTCCTGCTGCTGCCCCTCGTCCGTCGAGACGGTGACGTCGCGGTTCAGGGCCGAGACGATGCCGCTGGTCACGGTGCCGGTCAGGCCCTCCGGGGAGCCGATCGCGACGACCTGGGCGCCGACCTGGACGCCGTCGGAGTCGCCGAGGGTGGCCGTCTTGAGGCCGGAGGCGTTCTGGAGCTTGATCAGCGCGAGGTCCTTCTTGCTGTCGGTGCCGACGACCTCGGCGGTGTACTGCTTGCCGTCGCTCGTCGTCACCTTGACGGAGGAGGCGCCGGACACGACGTGGTTGTTGGTGATGATCTCGCCGTCACCGGTGATGATCACACCGGATCCGGTGGAGGAGCCGGCGTTCGAGGTGGCGTTGATCTCGACGATGCTGGGGCTGACCGCCTGGGCCACGCCGGCGACCGTGCCCTTCTGGCTGGAGGGCACCACGGTGGTGCTGGTCGAGCTGGAGGCGACGGTGTCGCCGCCGGTCAGCTCCTGGATGCCGTAGGCGGTGCCGCCGCCGACGGCCGCCGCGACGATCGCCACGGCCGCGAGCAGGGCGACCGGGCCGCGCCGGGTCCGCGTGCGGCCCGGCCGGGCGGGCTCACCGGGGCCGGCGGCCGTCGGGGGGTGGGGCGGCTGCGCGGGCGGGGGCGGCCACTCCGGATTCACCGGGCTCGTGTGGCTCCCCGGGGTCGCGGGGCCCGCGGGGCTCTCCGGCGAGGAGGCGTGCTGCTGGGCGCCCTCGTAGGGGGTGGCGTACGGATACGGGTTCTCGTACTCGCCGCTGCGGCGGAGGCTCTCGGTCATGTTCATGAGCTTCGCGCCCGCGCATGAGAGCATCCTGAGTCCCGCCTGAGAAGCCCGGCAGAACCTCGTATGCCCGATGTAAAGACGCCCGGTCCCGTGACGGTGCGGTCCGGCGGCGGGAGGCTACTCGCAGCCGCAGGAGCGGCGTACCACCAGCCGCGACGGGAACACCTTCAGCCGCTCCCGCCGCGAGCCCGCGACCCGCAGCCCGTCGTCCAGGACCAGGTCGACGGCGGACCGGGCCATCGCCGACCGGTCGGAGGCGACCGTCGTCAGCGGCGGATCGGCCAGGTCCGCCTCCTTGATGTCGTCGAAGCCGGCCACCGCCAGCTCGCCGGGGACGTCGATGCGCAGCTCGCGCGCCGCGCGCAGCAGGCCGATCGCCTGGTCGTCGGTGGAGCAGAAGATCGCGGGCGGCCGCTGCGGGCCGGAGAGCAGCTCCAGACCCACGCGATAGGCGTCGTACCTGTTGTACGGCGCCTCGAAGAGCCGGCCCTCGGTGGAGATTCCGGCCTCCTTCATCGCCCGCCGCCAGCCCTCGACGTGGTCGGAGACCGGGTCGCCGACGGACGGCGTCTCGGCGGTGCCGCCCATACAGGCGACGTACTCGTACCCGTGCTCCAGCAGATGGCGCACGGCGAGCTGGGCGCCGCCCAGGTCGTCGGTGACGACGGCGACGTCGTCGATCGCCTCGGGCCGCTCGTGCAGCAGCACGACCCGGGCGTCCCACGCCTCGATCTCGGCGGCGGCCAGGTCGTTCAGGGCGTGGCTGACCAGGATCAGACCGGAGACCCGCATACCGAGGAAGGCGCGCAGATAGTGGACCTCGCGCTCGCCGACGTAGTCGGTGTTGCCGACGAGGACCATCTTCCCGCGCTCGGACGCCGCCTGTTCCACGGCGTGCGCCATCTCCCCGAAGAAGGGCTGGCGGGCGTCCGGGATGATCAGACCTATGAGGTCCGTGCGCCGCGACGCCATGGCCTGGGCGACCCGGTCGGGCCGGTACCCCAGCTCCTTGATCGCGGCGAGGACACGCTCGCGCGTGGCCGGGGCGACCGGCCGGGGTCCGTTGTTGATGACATAGCTGACGACGGCGGTCGAAGTCCCCGCCAGCCGCGCCACATCATCCCGAGTCACCTTGGCCACGCGCGGAGTCTACGCGGATGGACCCGCTCCGGGCAGGGCGTATCAGCCCTCGGGCCGCCCGGTGACGCTCAGGCCTCGGCCGCGGCGGGCGTCTCCTCCGTGGCGTCCGCCGTCGCCGCGGAGGCCTTCTTCGCCCCGGTCTCCTCCGCGGCCCGCTCCTTCTTCTCCGGTTTCTCCGGGGTGACGAAGCGGTAGCCGACGTTGCGGACGGTGCCGATCAGCGACTCGTGCTCGGGGCCGAGCTTGGCGCGCAGCCGCCGTACGTGCACGTCGACGGTGCGGGTGCCGCCGAAGTAGTCGTAGCCCCACACCTCCTGGAGCAGCTGGGCGCGGGTGAAGACCCGGCCCGGGTGCTGCGCGAGGTACTTCAGCAGCTCGAACTCCTTGAAGGTCAGGTCCAGGACCCGGCCCTTGAGCTTGGCGGAGTACGTCGCCTCGTCCACCGACAGGTCGCCGTTGCGGATCTCCATGGGGGAGTCGTCGGCGACGATCTGCTGGCGGCCCATGGACAGCCGGAGCCGGGCCTCGACCTCCGCCGGACCGGCGGTGTCCAGCAGCACGTCGTCGATCCCCCAGTCGGCGGTGACGGCGGCGAGGCCGCCCTCGGTGACGACGAGGATCAGCGGACAGCTCAGCCCGGTGGACCGCAGCAGCTGGCACAGACTGCGGACCTGGGGGAGATCACGGCGCCCGTCGACGAGGATCACGTCCGCGCCCGGGGTGTCGACGAGAGCGGGCCCCTCCGCGGGAGCCACGCGGACGTTGTGCAGCAGCAGGCCGAGGGCGGGAAGCACCTCCGTCGACGGCTGGAGGGCGTTGGTCAGGAGCAGCAGAGAACTCATCGCGCCCCACCTGCCTGGGTCGTCCTGCGGTCGTGCACGGTTCGCTCGCCCATAACGTCTGGTTCCTCCTCGGTCCCTGCGATGGGGGCACCTCCCGCGCCTTCAAGGCAGCGGGGGAGTTTACGGCACTGCTTCGTACGGTGCGGGCCCCGCGCCCGTGGCGCCCGCTGCGAGTCCGGGAGGTGAACGCTGGTGAACGCTCCCGAAAGCACAAAAGGACCCGGGGGCTACGTCGCCCGAGTCCTCTGCCCAGCAGAATAGCCGACATGAGCGACGGTCGGGCAGGTCATGTGGCGCGTTCCACCATTCGTCCGAATGCTGGGACACCCGGCGGGACATCGGGACGGACCCCGCCCCGCACGCCGACGCGGACCTTTCTGCGCACCTCCGACGGGGTGCGCATCGAGGCCGTGTACGAGCCCGGTGCGGCCCGCTCCGACACCCCTGACCTGGTGTTCGTCGTCGCCCACGGCTTCACCGGCGACGCCCGCCGCCCGCACGTGCGCCGCATCGCGGAGGCGTTCGCGCGCCACGGTGCCGTCGTCACGTTCTCCTTCCGGGGCCACGGCGCCTCCGGCGGGCGCTCGACGGTCGGCGACCGCGAGGTGCTCGACCTGGCGGCGGCGGTGGCATGGGCGCGCGGTCTCGGCCACGCGCGCCTGGTGACCGTCGGCTTCTCCATGGGCGGCTCGGTGGTGCTGCGGCACGCCGCGCTGTACGGCGACGACACCGGGGCGGGCACGGACGCCGTCGTGTCGGTGAGCGCCCCCGCCCGCTGGTACTACCGGGGCACGGCACCCATGCGCCGGCTGCACTGGCTGGTGATGCGCCCCGCCGGACGCCTGGTGGGCCGCTACGGCCTGCGCACCCGTATCCATCACCGGGACTGGGACCCGGTGCCGCTGTCGCCGGTGGAGGCGGCGGGGCGGATCGCGCCGACGCCGCTGCTCGTGGTGCACGGGGACCGGGACGGCTACTTCCCCCTCGACCACCCCCGGATGCTGGCCGAGGCGGCCGGTGACCACGGCGAACTCTGGGTGGAGCCCGGCATGGGCCACGCCGAGCACGCCTCCGGCGAGGAGCTGCTGCACAGGATCGGCGACTGGGCCGTGGCGCGCGCGAGCTAGCCTGACGGTGTTCACCGCCGACGGCACGGACGCCGATCGGCACCGGCGACGAAGGATCCAGATGGCAAAGGTCACGGTGCGCTACTGGGCCGCCGCGAAGGCCGCGGCGGGAGTGGCCGAGGAGCCGTACGAGGCGGCCACGCTCGCCGACGCGCTCGACGCGGTGCGCGAGAGCCACCCCGGCGAACTCACGCGCGTGCTGAAGCGCTGCTCGTTCCTCGTCGACGGCGACCCCGTGGGCACGCGCGGGCACGAGACGGTACGGCTGGCCGACGGCGGCACGGTCGAGGTGCTCCCGCCGTTCGCGGGAGGGTGACGATGACCGATCAGCCGTATCAGCCGTATCAGCCGTATCAGCCGTACGAGGGACACGACGGGTACGACGCTCAGGCGTGGCCCGGACAGCACCAGCAGCAGGGTGAGCACACCCAGCAATGGCAGGGCCAGACCTGGGAGACCCAGCTGCAACCGCCCGTCTCGGCGGAGGAGACGGCCTACCTGCCGCCGCAGGGGGCCGGCGCCCACGGCGGGGGGTACGGGGAGCAGGCCTACGGAACGCAGCAGTACCAGCAGCAGTACCAGCAGCAGTACCAGCCGCAGCCGTACCCGGCGCAGCCGCAGCCGTACCAGGCGCAGCAGTCCCAGCCGCACGCGTCGCAGCCGCAGCCCCACGCGCCCGAGCCGCCCGCGGCCCCGACCGCAGCCGAGTCCCCGGCCCCCGCGGGCACCGACGCGCCCGAGTACGGCCCGGCCACCCTCGCGGGCAACGCGCGGATCACCGACGCGCAGCGGGCCCGCGCCGAGGGGCGGTCGCCGATCATCGACCCCGGGATGCAGCCGGCCGCGCTCACGGCGCTGCTCGGGCTGCTGCTGGCCGGTGCGGCGGCGGTCGGCACGTACGCGCTGCTCGTCCCGCTGGTCGTCCTCCAGGCCGTCACCGCGGCCGGCTGGTTCCGCCTGAACGGCATGTGGCCCGCCCGGCAGGGCATCGCGCTGGGCTTCGCGGGCGCGCTGGCCGCGGACGCGGCGATGCTCGCCTCGGACCGTTCCCCGGCGGCGCTGCTCGGCACGCTCGGCGTGTGGGTGCTGCTGTCCCTCGTGGTGCAGCTGCGGTCGCACGCCGACCCGGACGAGCGGATGTACGGCCTGATGGCGACCGTCGCCGCGGCGGCCCTGGCCGTCCTTGCGGGCGGCTATCTCGTGGCCGACGCGGACGCGGTGACGGTGGGCGCGGTCGCCGTGGCCGTGGCCGTCGTGGTCCGCGCGCTGCCGCTGCCGACGCCCGCCTCGGTGGTCGTCGCGCTGCTCGCGGCGGCGGGTGCCGGGGCCGCGGCCGGCGCGATGACGGATCTCGGCACGCAGGGTGCGCTGCTCGGCGCGGGCGCCGCGGTGTGCGCGCTGATCGGGCACCGGGTCGCGGCCTACGACTACCCCTCCCGGTTCGTGCACTTCACGGCGGGCGTGGCCCTGCCGCTGGCCGCCGCGGCCCCGGCCGTGTACGTGCTCGGCCGGGCGTTCGGCTAGCCGGTCCCCGGGGCGCACGCGTCCCGCCTGTCACAGGTGATCGACAAAAATCCGGCGGCCGTCATCCCGCGCGTTACGCTCGCGCAGGACGGCCGCCGGTCGTCGGGGGACCGCTGTCGTTGACGCCTACTGGTGGGGAACGCTCGCATGCGCGCACTGCGAATACTGTTGGTCGTCGTCGTGATCCTGGGCGGGCTCTTCGTGATCGCCGACCGGGTCGCGGTCAACTTCGCGGAGGGCGAGGCGGCGGACAAGCTGCGCACCACCGAGAACCTGGCCTCGACGCCCGACGTGTCCATCAAGGGCTTCCCCTTCCTCACGCAGCTCGCCGGCGGTGAGCTGCGTGAGGTCGAGGTCGGCATCCACGACTACGAGGCCTCCACCGGCGACGGCGGAGAGAAGATCCGCATCGACGACCTGCGGGCGGACATGAGGGGCGTCGAGTTCTCCGGCGACTTCAGCTCGGCCACCGCGGCCACGGCCACCGGCACCGCGACGATCGGTTACGACGAGCTGATGAAGGCCGCCAAGTCCGAGCCGACGGACGTCGGGCCCGGCATCACCGCAAAGGTCGTCGGCCTCTCCGACGGCGGCAACGGCAAGATCAAGGTGTCGCTCCAGGCCACGGTGCTCGGCGTCGAGCTGCCCGAGCCGGTGGACGTCCTCAGCTCGGTCACGGTCAAGGACAACGACGTCGAGGTCGTCGCCGACGGTCTGCCGACGATCGGCGGCAAGCAGTTCGCCGAGTCCCGGATCCGGGCCATCACCGACTTCCAGCAGACCATCGACGAGCTGCCCGGCGGGATCGAGCTGGACAAGGTCGAGGCGGCGAAGAACGGTGTAGAGATCACGGTGAAGGGTTCGGACGTCAAGCTGGCCGGGTAGGACGACGGGCGGCGCCCCTCCGGGCCTCCGATCCGGCCTTGGACGGGCCGGCGTCCGACAGGCGAGACACCGGCGTCCGTCCCTCAGATGCGGTGACGCGCGAGACGCAGGACGCCTCCCTCGCGCCCCGCCGGACGGCCCTTCGATCCCACAGTGCGGACGATCGCGTCTCATCATGCGACATGCCGGTGACATGGCCCGGTATCCGTCCCTACGATCGGGTCCTATGAAGCGACAGGCGGATCTCACGAAGCGGCGGGCAGTGGACCTGTGCCGCGTTGCCGCCATGCTCTGTCGCACCTTCTGAGCGGACGGCGACGCCGCCGTCCGATCCCCCTCACCGCCCTGCTCAGGGCACCCGCGCGCCGTCCCGGCATGAGCGCGCACACCCTCGCACCCGCACGCCCCGCCGCAACTGCCCCGGAGGAGAAAGCATGAGCCGCAGCGACGTCCTGGTCGACGCCGACTGGCTGCAGGACCACGTGGACGACCCGACCATCGCGATCGTCGAGGTGGACGAGGACACGTCCGCGTACGACAAGAACCACATCAAGAACGCGATCCGGATCGACTGGACGCAGGACCTCCAGGACCCCGTCCGCCGTGACTTCGTCGACCAGGAGGGCTTCGAGAAGCTCCTGTCGAAGAAGGGCATCTCCAACGACCACACCGTGGTCCTCTACGGCGGCAACAACAACTGGTTCGCGTCCTACGCCTACTGGTACTTCAAGCTCTACGGCCACGAGAACGTCAAGCTCCTCGACGGCGGCCGCAAGAAGTGGGAGCTGGACGCCCGCGAGCTGGTCGACGGCACCGACGTGCCCGAGCGCCCGGCGACCGAGTACAAGGCCAAGCCGCAGGACACCTCGATCCGCGCCTTCCGCGACGACGTCGTCAAGGCGATCGGCGCGCAGAACCTGGTCGACGTCCGCTCGCCCGACGAGTTCTCCGGCAAGCTGCTCGCCCCGGCCCACCTGCCGCAGGAGCAGTCGCAGCGTCCGGGCCACGTCCCGTCCGCCCGCAACATCCCGTGGTCGAAGAACGCCAACGACGACGGCACCTTCAAGTCGGACGAGGAGCTCAAGCAGCTCTACACCGACGAGCAGGTCGACCTGGCGAAGGACACCATCGCCTACTGCCGCATCGGTGAGCGCTCGGCCCTGACCTGGTTCGTGCTGCACGAGCTGCTCGGCGTGGAGAACGTCAAGAACTACGACGGCTCCTGGACCGAGTACGGCTCCCTGGTCGGCGTGCCGATCGAGCTCGGCGCCAACAAGTAAGTCCGCCCCCTCAACCCCTCAGGAGAACGACATGTGCGGAGCGAAGGCCGGCGGCCCCGACGCCTCGACGATCAAGCCCGGTGAGACCACCATCCAGGGTCAGGTGACCCGCGACGGCGAGCCGGTGACGGGCTACGTCCGGCTGCTGGACTCCACCGGCGAGTTCACGGCGGAGGTCCCCACCTCCGCGACGGGCCAGTTCCGCTTCTACGCGGCCGAGGGCACCTGGACCGTACGGGCGCTCGTCCCGGGCGCCAGCGCCGACCGCACGGTCGTCGCCCAGCAGGGCGGTCTTGCGGAGGTCGCGATCGCCGTCTGACGGCGCTCGCACCATCTGACGGCCGAGGGGCCGCACCCACCGGGTTGGACACCTGGGGTGCGGCCCCTTCGGTGTGTGTGGATCCGGTGGCCCCGGACCTACCCTGGACGCATGTACGCACGGAGGCGGCACGTCTACTTCGTGATGATGGGGACCTGCATCGCGCTGTTCGTCCTGGCCTGGGGAGTCGTCCGCATCTGGTCCGTCCCGGCGGCCGTGGGCATGTGCGTGGTGGCCATGGTCATCCCGCCGCTGGCCGCGGTGGTCGCCAACCGCAGAGGCCCCGACGACCGCTGGTGGGACGACCCCTCGGGCGACCCGAAGTCCGACGAGTGGTGGGACGAGCTGGACGGCAAGGGGCCGCGGCGGTAGGAAAACGGGTATGCCGCGCGCACGCCTGTCCACGGTCGTCCTCGACGCCCACGACGCCCACGAACTCGCCGGGTTCTACCGGCGGCTGCTGGGCTACGAGGTGCGCGCGGAGGAACCCCACTGGGTGCTCATCGGCCCGCCGCCCGGCACCGACGGCCCGGCCCTGGCCTTCGAGACGGAGCCCGCCTACGTGCCGCCGGTCTGGCCGACCAGGCATCCGGGCGACCAGCAGATGATGCTGCACCTCGACGTCCAGGTCGACGACCTGGCGGCCGAGACCGCGCGGGCCGTCTCGGAGGGCGCCCGGCTCGCCGAGGAGCAGCCGCAGGACGACGTACGGGTGCTGCTCGACCCCTCGGGCCACCCGTTCTGCCTGTGGACGGAGATTCCTCAGTAGACGAGCGCCTGCGTGTCGTCGGCGAGCGCCTCCTGCACGAAGACCTGGGCGCCGGCGATCCGGACGCCCTCGAGGACGTCCTTCTCGGTGATGTCGCGCCGGGCTGCGCACTGGGTGCACAGGGTCACCCGGCCGCCCGCCAGCAGGGAGTCGAGCAGATCGGGCAGCGGCGCGGCGTGCGGCAGCTCGAACTCCGCCGCGCGGCCCGGCAGGGCGAACCAGGAGGACTCGCCGGTCAGCCACAGCGACACCTCGACCCCACTGGCCACGGCCACCGCCGCCACCGTGAACGCCTGAGAACACCGCTCGGCCGCATCGGCCCCGGCCGTCACCTTGATCACGAGCTTCTTCGCCATGGCGGAAGCGTAGCCCTCGCGGGCGGCGTCACACCGCGAAGGTGATCGTCACCAGCAACGTCGCGACGCACAGGACGGTGAGCAGGCCGCTGACGGTGGCGCCGTCCAGCCGGGTGCGCCGCCGGTGCCGGGCCTTGTGCCGCGGCGCGGGCCCCGGCGGGCGGGCCGGGTGGAACGGCGGCACCGCGAAACCGGGGGAGAGGGGAGCCCGGTCCCGTCGCGGCGCGAGCCGCTGGGCCCGCCTGCACTCCTCGTAGGGCAGTCCGCCGTCGTACGTCATGCCTCGTGCTCCTTGCGCTGGTGCTCGCGCAGCAGGACGTTCGCGTCCGTCACCGCGCTGTGGTCGAACGCCGTGCGTGCGGCCTCGCGCCGGCCGGACAGCCAGGCGCACGCCTCGCAGCCGGGCACCGGCAGGGGCGGCCGCTCCAGCTCACCGGGGGCCGGGGGCGTGGCGAGGGTGCGGTCGTTCGCGGCCCGCAGGCTCGCCCCGAGGCGCTCGCGGTCGGTGGCCGGGCGCAGCGCGGCCGGCTCCGCCTCCCACTCCCGGCCGCCGCCGAGGGGGCGGAGCATCACGCGGGCCCCGCTGCGGCCCCGGTACTCACCGATCTTGGCGGCGGCGGTGTCGTAGAGCACGGTGCCGGGCTCGTAGGTGGCCGGTTCTGTTCTCACGGGTCCGCTCCCTTACGTCAATGTCTGTACGGAATGCGACAGTTGCCCTACTCTGCGTAGCGCTGGGCAGTACGAGCATGACCCACGCGGGGGGTCGCCAAGCCCGGAACGGTCGCTAGTGCCACAACGGGCGCTCCAAATTCCACAAATTCCACAGCCGGGAGGGGTGCGGGTGCCGCAGCGGAGGGCGATCACGGGTCGCAGTCAGGAACCGAGGGCACGGTTCGCGGAGGAGCTGCGGCTGCTCCGGAACGGGCGGGGCGTGTCCCTGCGGGGCATGGCGGAGGCGGTGGGCTGGGACGCGTCCCAGTTCGGAAAGATGGAGAACGGCCATACGCTGGGCGGCCCGGAGATCGTGGAGGCGCTGGACCAGTACTACGGCACGGGCGGGATGCTGCTCACGCTGTGGGAACTGGCGGTGGCGGATCCGACGCAGTTCAAGGAGCGGTATCGGCGGTACATGGTCTTGGAGGCCGAGGCGGTGAGTATGTGGCAGTACTCGCCCAGCATCGTGCCGGGCCTGCTCCAGACGCCGGAATACGCGGCGGAGCTGCTCAGCCAGGGCGGACTGACGGGCGTGGAGCTGGACAGGCAGGTGGCGGCGCGCATGGGCCGCCGTGAACCGCTGCTGGCCGAGGGCGGGCCGCAGTTCCGGGCCATCCTCTCGGAGACGGTGCTGCACAGTTCGCTGCGCAGCGCGGCTGAGTGGCATGCGCAATTGCGCCATCTCATCGCGATGGGCGAGCGCCCCAACATCAGCGTCCAGGTGGTCCCGTGGGCGGCAGGGCTGCACGCGTTGACGAACACCGACGCCATGTTTCTGCGCGGCGCGGGACGGCTTGTCGCCTGGGTCGAGACCGGCTACTCGGGCGAACTGGTCCAGGAAACAACGACGGTCGACCAGCTGCAGCTCCGATACGATCGGGTGCGCGATATGGCCCTGTCTCCGGGCGAGTCGCGGGAGTTCATCGAGCGGATGCTGGAGGAAGCGCCATGCGAGCCATCGATCTGAGCACGATCACCTGGCGCAAGAGCAGCTACAGCAACCAGGACGGCGGCAACTGCGTCGAGGTCGCCCCCGGCCTCCCCCTCGTCCCCGTCCGGGACAGCAAGGACCCCGCTCGCGGCGCGCTCCTGTTCGCCGCGCCCGCATGGGTCGCCTTCCTGGACGGAGTCCGGCGAGAAGAGCCGGGGCGGGCCGCGTAAGCTGAGGCTGGCCCTGTCGTATGCCCGCTCAAGGAGCACCCCGTGGAGATCTTCTTCGAAGCCCTGCTGGTCCTGGTCTGCGTCGGCGTTCTCGCCTTCGCCGGACTGACCGTGAAGAAGCTGTACCAGGGCCAGCGCTGACCCCTCACGCCAGGAAGTTCTGCTCATGATCGAGATCCCGTCCGACCTCCACAAGGACCTCGTCCCGCTCGCCTTCCTGCTCGGCAACTGGGCGGGCGCCGGCGTGCACGACTTTCCCGGTGCCGAGAAGTGCAACTTCGGGCAGGAGGTCTCCTTCACCCACGACGGCCGGGACTTCCTGGAGTACCAGTCCCACACCTGGGTGCTGGACCAGGACGGCAACAAGGTCCGTCCGCTGGAGTCCGAGCACGGCTTCTGGCGCATCGACGCCCAGCGCAAGGTCGAGGTCACGATGACCCGCGACGACGGCGTCATCGAGATCTGGTACGGCGAACTGGCCGACCAGAAGCCGCAGATCGACCTGGTGACCGACGCCGTGGCCCGCACGGCCGCCTCGCAGCCCTACACCGGCGGCAAGCGGCTGTACGGCTACGTCAAGAGCGACCTGATGTGGGTCGGCGAGAAGCAGACCCCCGAGGTCGAGCTGCGGCCCTACATGTCGGCGCACCTGAAGAAGGTCGTCACCCCGGAGGACGTCGAGCGCTGGGCCAAGGCCCTCCCCGATGACATGCCCGACGACGGGATCGCCTTCTTCAAGTAGGGGCTGGCCCGGGCACGATCTCAGAGGGCCCCGCGGCATGTCCGCGGGGCCCTGTTTCATACCCCGAGTGGGGTTAACAGATATGGACCGCAGTGCACTGCGGTTGCGAGCGCTGGCTGACGTGGCTACTGTGAGGGGAGTGGGGAAGGCAGAAACCCCCGGCGCCCTGACGGGCGGCGGGGGTTCCCAAGCCGTGCTCCGGGTGGCGTGCTGCGCAGAGGCGGGCCCAGAGCGTTCACGTACGACTTTATCACGGTCATTGTGGGGGGATTGGTATGTCCGAGAAGTTGCCAGAGTGGATGGTCCGCGCCTTCTCCAGGCTCCGCCTTGCTCGCTATCTGCGTGCTGCCCGGGGCAACGCCTCGGTGGCGGAGCGGCTGTACTGGTGGAACGTGGAGGCCTCAGCCGCGCTGTACGGCCCGCTGCACTGCCTGGAACTCGCTCTGCGCAACGCGCTGCACCGGCAGCTCTCTCAGGCTTACGGCCGCGGCGACTGGTGGGCCGTGGCCCCCCTGAACCCGAACGGGCAGCGGCTCGTGGCCAAGGCGCGCACCAAGTGCGAGCGCCGTCGCCTTGTCCCGGCACCGTCGGACGACATCGTGGCCGAGTTGTCGTTCGGGTTCTGGGCGTCGTTGGTGAGCGGGGGATCCGGCTATGACCGGCTGTTCTGGGTGCCCACGGTGCACAAGGCGTTCCCGCGTTTCTCGGGGCGCCGCGACACCCTGTACGACGGTCTGTGGTCGCTGGTGCTGCTGCGCAACCGGATCATGCACCATGAACCGATCCACCACCGGGACCTGGCCGCCGACCATGCCAAGATCTACCGCATGCTGGGATACATCGACCCTGAGCTGGCGAAGGAGGCCCGTTCCATGGACCGCTTCCCGAGCGTTCTCGCGGGCAGGCAGGACGCGCTGCGCGGATCCCGCACGCCCCGGTTCTGAGGTGCGGGAGGAACGGTGAGCGACTTCGAGGGCGTCTTCGTCACCCGGGCCGACATCGCGCGGTCCGCCGGCGTGAAGCGGCCCGCGGTGACGAACTGGGAACGCCGCCACACGGACTTTCCGGTTCCCGTGGAACGGCCCGCCGACCTGCCGGGGGAGGCCGAGGTCTTCTCGGCGGCGGACGTCCTGGCCTGGCTGGACCTCCGCACTGTTCCGGCGAATGCCAGGCAGCCCGGGGAGCCCGAGGGCACCACTTACGGAGACCGGTTCCGCGCCTCGCTCGGCGGCGCCCGGTCCCGGCTCCTGGTCAAGACGGTGGATCGGCTGGCGGATGTCGAGGCGGAACGATTCCGCGGTGAGCTGTCCCCCACCGACTACATCACCCTGCTGCTGTCCCTGCTCTACGTCCGGGCCTGTCTCCCCGACGCGTGGCAGGAGATCAGCACGGAGGCCCGGGAGAGCCTCCCGCACACCGGTGCACTCCTTGTGCGGCTGCTGGCGGAGGCGGTGGGGGACGGCCTGGGCGCCGCCCACCGGACTCGGCTCGATGCTCTGTCCCGCAATCTCCGGGACGCCCCGCTGACCGACACCGTGCGGCAGCTGGACGACACGGGTCCCGTGGACCTGAAGGAGCACGCCGAAGCCTACGAAAGGCTGCTGACCCGATACAGCGACCTGGTGGGGAAGAGGGCGGGCGACTTCTTCACCCCCCGGGCGGCCGTCGACGTCATCGCGGACCTCGTGGCTCAAGACGGAGATGGCGTCCGGCACGTGCACGACCCTTTCGTCCGCGCAGGCGAGCTGCTGTCGGCGTCATGGAACGCCGTAGCGGCAACTGAGGGGCGGGAACGGGTCCAGGCCAGCGGTGCGGGTGTGGGCGAGCATCCGCTGATGCTGGCGGGGATGAACCTCGCTCTGCACGGGGTGCCCGACGCCGCCCTGTGCACCGGAAGCGCCGCACTGTCGGACGCGACCGGTCCCGGCCCGGAACAGGACCGCGGGTACGACCGTGTCGTGACGAACCCCCCGTTCAACATGAAGTTCACGGGATCCGTCGACGACCGGCAATGGCGCTACGGTCCACCGCCCCGGCACAACGCCAACTTCGCCTGGCTTCAGTACGCGGTGACCACCCTGAAGCCCGGCGGGCGGGCAGCCGTCATCATGCCGGACATCGCGGCGTTCTCCGCCAACCCGAGAGAACGGCGGATTCGGGCCGCGATGGTGGAGGACGGAGCGGTGGAGGCGTTGATCGCGCTGCCCGCGCAGCTCTTCACCTCCACCGCTATCTCGGTCACGGTCTGGCTGCTGCGGTATCCGGAGGGCCGGTGCGACGAGGTACTCCTCATCGACGCCGGCCGGCTCGGCACGCCGGTCTCGCGTGTACGCCAGGAACTGACCCCTCCGAATGTGCAGCGCATCCTCACGGAGTACCGGCGCTGGCGGGCGGACCGGGCCGAGGGGCGCCCCTTCTCGGGGACCGAGGGCCTGAGCGAAGCCGTGTCCCTCGACCGGCTCAGGGAGCAGGACCACCTGCTCAGCCCCGCCCTGTACGTACCGGGCGCGCGAACGGACGCCCCCACGGCCGGGGATTCGTCGGTACTGGCCGCTCAGGCAGGACGCCTTGCCGAGGCGCAGACGCGGGCCAGGGACGCGGATGTCGCGGTCGAGCGCATGCTGGAGAGGTACGGACTGTGAGTGGTGAAACCGCTGAATCAGGCGCGGAACAGGGCCTTTCCCCGGACCACCCCCAGGGCTGGACTCCGGTGCGCCTCGGGGAGATCTGCGACATCCAGGGAGGCGGCCCTGCCGTACGCTCCACCGAGCATGTGGAGGGGGGCGTCCCGCTGGTCCGCCCGGCCGATCTCCGGCACCGAAGGGTCTCGGCCCGGTCCGCGATGATCTGTGTCGACCCCGAACGGGCGCGAGGACTGGGCAAATACCGGCTGCTCGCCGACGACATTCTCGTGACGCGCACCGGGACGGTGGGCCGGGTGGCTCTGGTGACCGGGCAGGAGGGCGGATGGCTGTACAACACCCATCTGTTCCGCGTACGTGCGATCGACCCGCTGCAAGCCCCCTACCTGCTCGCCCGCCTTGCGCACCACAGCTCCGGGGACTGGCTGGAACGCCGTGCGGCAGGTACCACCGGCATGCGCTCCATCACCCTGCGCACCCTGATGGACCTGCCGGTGCCACTGCCGACCGCCGACCGGCAGAGGGAGATCGGGGCAGCGCTCCAGGCCGTGGACGAGAAGATCAGGGCGCATGAGGAGGTCGTCCGCGCGACCGCGGACCTGCGCGGCACACTGGCCGATCTGCTCCTGTCCGATCGCATGCCCTCCGGCCCTCCGAGCCCATGACGGCGGTCCGCACTCCTACACTGGCCCTGTGGTGAGCACCGACTGGAAGAGCGACCTCAGGCAGCGCGGCTACCGGCTGACCCCGCAGCGGCAGCTGGTGCTCGAAGCCGTCGACACCCTGGAGCACGCGACCCCCGACGACATCCTCGGCGAGGTGAGGAAGACGGCGTCGGGGGTCAACATCTCCACCGTGTACCGCACGCTGGAGCTGCTGGAGGAGCTCGGGCTGGTCAGCCACGCCCACCTCGGGCACGGCGCGCCCACCTACCACCTCGCCGACCGGCACCACCACATCCACCTGGTCTGCCGGGACTGCACCAACGTCATCGAGGCCGACCTGTCGGTGGCCGCCGAGTTCACCGCCAAGCTGCGTGAACAGTTCGGCTTCGACACCGACATGAAGCACTTCGCGATCTTCGGCCGGTGCAAGGAATGCTCCCGGAAGGGCTCGAGCACCGAGTCGTAGGCTAGGCGTATGAAGAGCCCCCTGCTGTCCCTGCCCGGCGCCGTCCCCGCCGAGGGCGTGGACGAAGGCGTCGCCGCCCACTACGGCGACCTGTTCCGCGAGCAGCGTGCCCTCGCCGACGGCACCGGCTTCGTCGACCTCTCCCACCGCGGCGTCGTGACCGTCACCGGCGACGACCGGCTGGCCTGGCTCCACCTGCTGCTCACCCAGCACGTCAGCGAGCTGCCGGCCGGTGAGGCCACCGAGGCGCTGATCCTCTCCGCCAACGGGCACATCGAGCACGCCCTCTACCTCGTGGACGACGGCGAGACCGTCTGGGCCCATGTGGAGCCCGGCAGCCAGGAGGCGCTGATCGCCTACCTGGAGTCGATGAAGTTCTTCTACCGGGTCGAGGTCGCCGACCGCACCGCCGACACCGCGGTCGTCCACCTGCCGGCCGGTTCCATCACCGCGGCCCCCGAGGGCGCCGTCGTGCGCGAGACGCCGTACGGCCGTGATCTCTTCCTGCCGAGGGAGGAGCTGGAAGCCTTCGCCGCCGAGGCGGGCCCGCCCGCCGGGATCCTCGCCCACGAGGCGCTGCGCGTCGAGCAGCACCGGCCCCGTCTCGGCTTCGAGACCGACCACCGCACCATCCCGCACGAGCTGGGCTGGATCGGCACGGCCGTGCATCTGCAGAAGGGCTGCTACCGGGGCCAGGAGACCGTCGCCCGCGTGCAGAACCTGGGCAAGCCGCCGCGCCGGCTGGTCTTCCTGCACCTGGACGGCAGCGAGGTCCACCTGCCGCCCGCCGGTGCCGAGGTGCGCCTCGCCGACGACGGGCCCGACGGGCGCAGGATCGGCTTCGTCACCACGTCCGTACGCCACCACGAGCTCGGCCCGGTCGCCCTCGCCCTCGTCAAGCGGAACGTCCCCGTGGACGCCCGGCTGCTCGCCGAGGGCACCGCGGCGGCCCAGGAGACGGTCGTCGAGCCGTAGGGCTCCTAGACCTCGCTAGACCTCGATCAGCACCGTGAACGGGCCGTCGTTCGTCAGCGACACCCGCATCGCCGCGCCGAAGCGGCCCGTCGCCACGGTCGCGCCCAGCGCGCGCAGCTGCGCCACGACCTCCTCGACGAGGGGCTCGGCGACATCGCCGGGGGCGGCGGCGTTCCAGGTGGGGCGGCGGCCCTTGCGGGCGTCGCCGTACAGGGTGAACTGGCTGATCACCAGGAGCGGCGCGTCGATGTCGCTGCACGACTTCTCGTCGTGCAGCACCCGCACCGACCAGAGCTTGCGGGCCAGCTGGGCCGCCTTCTCCTTGGTGTCCTCGTGGGTCACGCCGACCAGGACGCACAGTCCCTCGCCGTCGATCGCGCCCACCGTCTCGCCGTCCACGACGACGCTCGCGCCGTCCACTCTCTGCACCACCGCACGCATGCCGCCATGATGCCGTGCCGCCCGGGAGGGCCCGAACGCGGGCCGTACGGGGCTTCTTTCCCCTCCATAACCCACCCATCTGGGGCCGATCGGGGGCACTCGGTCACATAGCGGCCACTTGGGGTGGCACGATGCTTCCCGGACGCCGGTCGAGGGGACGGGTTGAGGGACATGAGCACACCGAGTACGGGGCAGCAGCCCGGGACTGTCGAGTGGAGCCGTCCGGGGGGCCTGGAGCCGCCCCGGCCGCCCGTGCAGCGCACGGACAGCCCGGAGCTGCCCGTGGGCCCGCCGGAGCACGACCTGCCCGTGCTGAGCCTGCCCGAGCTGCGCACCCTGCGCCGGGACGCCCAGCTCGAGGAGGCCGATCTCAGTTACGTACGGCGGCTGCTTCAGGGGCGGATCGACATCCTGCGGGCGGAGCTGGCACGGCGCGGTCCGGGGCCCGCGGTGGATCCGGGCGTGACGGCCGCGGAGTCCGTGGCGTCGGTCGTGGAGCGGCTGTCGGAGATCCTCACCGACGCGCCGGCCCGGCAGCGGTCCTCCGCCCGCCATGTGACGCTGGGCACACCGCGCGGCGAGGAGGGGAGGCGGCTGGCCGCGGAGATGCTGGGCGAGGTGGAGCTGTCCGACCTGACGGCCCGCACCGATCCGGAGCTGAACGCCGCGATGGGCCGCCTCGTGCGCTATGAGCAGCAGGTCTCCCGGCGGCGGCAGTGGCTCCAGCGGACGGCGGACGACTGCAGCGCGGAGATCGCACGCCGGTACCGTGAAGGGGAAGCACAAGTCGACGACCTGCTCGTGTGACGCCGGGAGCGGCCTACGCCGGCCGCCCCGCGGGGCCTCGGTGAACCCGGGCCGTCACGGCGGCGGGTCACCCGTCCGGAAGGCCACCGCCGATGTCCGCGTCCCCGTCCGCGCCCACGTCCGCCCTCTCGCCCGCCGTGCCGCCCGTCCTCGCCGAGGTCGTCCGGTCCGGGTTCGTCGAGGGGCGGCACCGGGGCAGTCTGGTCGTCCTGGCCGCAGACGGGGCGGTGGAGCTGGCGCTCGGCGACGTGACCGCGCCGGTCTTCCCGCGCTCCTCCAACAAGCCGATGCAGGCGGCGGGCGTGCTGCGGGCCGGGCTGGACCTCGCGGGGGAGCGGCTCGCACTGGCCGCCGCCAGCCACTCCGGTGAGCCCTTCCACCGCGACCTGGTCCGCAAGATGCTCGACGAGTACGGCCTCGACCCGGCCCTGCTCCAGTGCCCGCCCGACCTGCCGCTGGACGCCGAGGAGCGCGACACCTACCTGGCGTCGGGCGCGGGGCCCGACCGGATCACCATGAACTGCTCGGGCAAGCACACCGCGATGCTGGCCGTCTGCGCCCAGCGGGGCTGGCCGCTGGAGAGCTACCTCGACGCGGACCACCCGCTCCAGCGGCTCATCCACAGGGTTGTGGAGGACGCGGCGGGCGAGCCGGTCGCCGCCGTCGGCACGGACGGGTGCGGGGCGCCGCTCATGGCGATCAGCCTGGTCGGGCTGGCCCGCGCCTTCCGCTCCTTCGTGGCCGCCGAGCCCGGCACGGCCGAGCGCCGGGTCGCCGACGCGATGCGCGCCCACCCCGAGTACGTGGCCGGCACCCGCCGCGCCGACACCTGGCTGATGCGCGAGGTGCCCGGCACGCTCTCCAAGATGGGCGCGGAGGCCGTCCAGGCGGTGGCCCTGCCGGACGGCCGCGCACTGGCCTTCAAGGTGGAGGACGGCGCGAGCAGGGCCCTGGGCCCGGTACTGGCCCGCGCCCTGACCCTGCTGGGCGTGGACGCCCCGGTGGTCGAGCGCATCGGCCGCTCCCCGCTGCTCGGCGGCGGCCACGAGGTGGGGGAGATCCGGGCGGCCTTCTGACACGTGCGGCGGGGTGGTCCCGGTGCGGACGGCCCGGGGGCAAATGCCCGCGACGGCGGTGGCGTCGGCGGCCTACCGTGAGCGCATGACCCGCCGCACCGACATCGACGTACGTCCCATAACCGAGGCCGAGTTCCCCGACTGGACCCGCGCCCTGAGCACCGGGTTCCTGCAGCCGCCCGCCGTCTCCGCGGAGCAGCTGGAGGCGCGCCGGAACGAGTTCGTCCCCGGCCGGCTTCTCGGCGCCTTCGACGGGGGCCGCTGTGTGGCGACCTTCCGGTCCTTCGACCAGGAGATCACCGCCGTCGGCGGGGCGCCCGTGCGGGCCGACGCCGTCTCCAACGTCACCGTCAGCCCCACCCACCGCCGCCGCGGCCTGCTCACCCGCATGATGGGGCAGGACCTGGCGGCGGCGAGGGAGCGCGGGGACGTCGTCGCGACGCTGATCGCGGCGGAGTACCGGATCTACGGCCGCTACGGCTTCGGCCCCGCCACCACCATGACCGAGTGGGCCGTCGACGTGCCCCGCGCCGGTCTGGACCCGCGCCGGGCGGTCCCGGAGGACGGCGGCCGGATCGACCTCGTGGACGGCGAGGACGTCCGCAAGCTGGGCCCCGAGCTCCACGAACGGCTGCGCCGGAGCCAGCCCGGCGCGGTGAGCCGCACCGACCTGTGGTGGCGGGTGCGCACCGGCGCGGTGAACATGCGGGGCACCCCGTGGACCGAACCCTTCTACGCCGTGTACCGCTCGGCGGACGGCGAGGTCGAGGGCATGGTCTGCTACCGGGCGGACGACCGCTGGGGCGACGCCAAGCAGCCCCTGAACACGGCCACCGTCGACTGGCTGCTCGCCGTGACCCCGGCCGCCGAGCGCGCGCTGTGGCGGTATCTGTGCTCGATCGACTGGATCACCACGGTGAAGAGCGGCTGGCGGGCCCCCGACGACCTGCTCCCGCACCTGCTGCCCGACCCGCGCGCCGCCAGGATCGTGACGCAGGCCGACTGGCTCTGGGTGCGGATCCTGGACGTCGTACGGGCGCTGGAGGCGCGCACCTACGGCGCCGAGGGCACGCTGGTGCTGGAGGTCGTGGACCGGGACGGTGTGGCCGGCGGACGGTGGCGGCTGGAGGCCTCGCCGGACGGGGCGTCCTGCGCGCCGACCACCGAGAGCGCCGGTCTGGTCCTGGACGCCGGCGAGCTGGCGGCGCTGTGGCTGGGTGACGAGTCGGCGGTGCGGCTGGCGGCCCTCGGCCGGGTCCGGGAAGAGCGAGCGGGCGCCGCCCGGCTGGCCGACGCCCTGCTGCGTACGCCCAGGCGGCCTTGGTGCCCGGACCTGTTCTGAGGTCGCTCCCTTCTGCCGGCGGCGGATGGACGCGCTGTCCGTAGTCAGCGCCTGCTCTTCAGTTGTGGTTGTGGTCGTGCGGTGGTGCCGACCGCGGTCCGGGCTCCGGGCTCCCCTCCGGAAAGGAGCCCGGACCGCGGTACGCCGGCTCAGCCGGACTGGGCGAGCAGCATCACGAGGATCACCGCGCCCACCCCGCCGATCGCGGTGTTCTTCGCCTTGATGCCGATGGACAGGGCGACGAACGCGATGATTCCCATCGGTCCGTACCTCCACTGCACCAGCTGCTCGAACCCGATGGCCAGAGCGGCGACGACGATGGCGATGAGCGGCATGGCGGTCCCCCTTCGGGCCGTCCCGGGCGGGACGCGTCCCTTTCTGCTGTCACGTGGTGGCCAACCCCCGGAAGGAGCCGACCACGTTGCCCAAGTTGGCAGCCAACTTCTCTTTACTTATCTCCGCTTGGGGGCGACTCATAACCACCTTTCCGTGAACTGCCCAAAGATGGCGGGAAGTTGTAGGGTTTGGTCGTGGAGAGGGAACGCGTCGCCGTCAACGGGCGGAAGAAGCCTCAGGAGCCCGCGAGAACCCATCGCGAGGTGGCCGACGAACTGCGCGCCCGGATCAGGTCCGGGAGGCTGCCGTCGGGCCAGCGCATGCCCACCCAGGCCCAGTTGGCCGACGAGTTCGGCGTGGAGCGCGGCACCGTCCGCCAGGCCCTGCGCATCCTGCAGTCGGAGCGCCTGCTCACCAACGTCTCCAAGGGCAGCCCGGCGACCGTCGCGCCCGACTCCGGCACCGCGCTGACCGGGCCCGACGCGCTGCCCAGGCCGACCACGGTGGCGCTCGCCCCGCGGATCGCGGAGGCCTTCGCCGCCCCGCACGTCAGGATCGACGCGCTGTGCCTGACCGCGGTCTCCCTCACCCTCGCCCTCGGCGAACCGCTGAGCCGGATCCACGCGGGGCGGCGGAAACCGGCCAAGGTCGACGTCCGGGTCCTGCTGCCGGGCCGGGACATCGACCTCGCCTTCCCGGTGCCGGTGGCGGGCCGAGGCAACGGGGGCCCGGTGCACGAGCGGTGGCTGGCGATGCGCAACGCCCAGGGGCAGGTGCTCCGGCATAACCTGCTGGCGCTGCGCGCGACGCACGGCATCGACGTGAGCGTCTCCTTCCGCGCACTGCCCTTCACCCCGCCGGTGAAGCTGTACCTGCTCAACGGCACGGAGGCGCTGTTCGCCTACTACACGCTCACGCGGCGCGAACAGCGGGTCGGCGAGGAGGAGGTGGAGATGTACGACGCCGAGGGCACCCGCTCGACGCTGTTCGCCTTCGAGCACGGGGCGGGCCCGCGGGACACGTCCTTCGTGCGGCAGTCGCACCTGTGGTTCGACGCGCTGTGGGAGACGATCAGCACGGAGCTGGTGCTCACGGACTGACCGCCTCCGGTGTCGGGTCTCCCCCGCACGGATCCGGGGGCCGGCTCCTCACAGGGCGGGCCCCGCGACCAGCAGGGCCAGCACCACCGCGCCGGCCGAGCTGACGGACGGGCTCTTGGCCTTGATGCCGATGGTGAGCAGGAGCAGGCCGACGACTCCGGTGGCGCCGTACTGCCACTGGACGATCTGCTCGAAGGCGACGACGAAGACCGCGGAGACGAGGGCGAGGACGGGCATGGTCATTCTCCCTTCGGAAGCTTCGGGAGGGTAAAACTTCCGCCAACTCGGAGAAGTTGGCAACCAACTCTGCCTATGTTGTCCCCACTTGGCTACTAGTTATAAACAAGTTTCAAACAACTCCCGTTAGGTAGGTCGGAGTTGTAGCGTCTGGTCGTGACTCAGGAGAACGTGTCCGTGAACGGCAGCAGAAGGCTCTCGTCCCAGGAGATCGCCGACATCCTGCGGGAACGGATCCGCGGGGGTGAGCTCAAGGCGGGCGACCGCCTGCCCACCCAGGCCGAGCTGGCCGACGAGTTCGGCGTGGAGCGCGGCACCGTCCGCCAGGCCCTGCGGGCCCTCCAGGAGGACGGCCTGCTCACCAACGTCAGCAAGGGCAGCCCGCCCCGCATCGCCGAGCCCCCGCCCGTCCGGGGCGAGCCGCAGCCGACGATGGTGGCGCTCGGGCCCCGGCTGGCGGAGGCGTTCTCGGTGCCGCATGTGCGGGTGGACGTCGTCTGCCACACCTCGGAGACGCTGATGCTGGCGCTCAGTGAGCCGCTCCGGCTGATCCACGAGGGCCGGATCCGCCCGGAGTCCATCGACTTCCGCGTGCTGATGCCGTCCCGGGACATCGCACTGGCCTTCCCCGTCCTGGTCGAGGACGAGGAGGACGACCCGGTCCACCAGCGCTGGCTGCAGATGCGCAACGCCCAGGCCCGCGTCCTCCAGCACAATCTGCACGCCGTGCGCTCCACCCACGGCGTCGACGTGCGCATCGCCTTCCGCGCGCTGCCCTTCACCCCGCCGATGAAGCTGTACCTGCTCAACGGCGAGGAGGCGCTGCTCGGCTACTACATGCTCACCCGGCGCGAGGAGGAGTACGAGAGCCGGACGCTGGAGATGTACGACGCCCTCGGCTCCCAGTCGCTGCTGTTCTCGTTCCTGAACCGCACCGGGCAGCGGGACGAGGTGTTCGTGAAGGAATCACAGAAGTGGTTCGACGCCCTCTGGGAAACCATCACCACGGACATGACACTCTCCTAGTGACTTCTGATACGACGCAGACCGAGCCGGTGGCGGCGGACACGGAGGACCTCGGACGGCTGGTGCGCGGCGCCCGCTTCGTGCTCTGGGACTTCGACGGGCCGATCTGCCGGCTGTTCGCCGGGCACGCGGCGGAACGGGTGGCGGCCGACCTCGTCGAATGGCTGGAGGGCCGCGGGCTGCGCGGCCTGCTGACCGAGGCGGAACGGGAGTCGCCGGACCCGCACGCGGTGCTGCGCGCGGTCGACCGCCGGCATCCCGACAGCGACCTGGTGGCGGAGCTGGAGGAACGTCTCACCCAGGAGGAGCTGCGGGCAACCGCCTCCGCCATGCCGACCGCGTACGCCGATCCGCTGATCCGGACCTGGACGGCCGTGGGCGTCCGGCTCGCCGTCGCCACCAACAACGCGCCGCGGGTGGTGCGCACCTATCTGACCGGCCGGAGCCTGCTGCCCTGCTTCAGCCCCCACATCTACGGCCGCACCCAGGAGCTGAGACTCCTCAAACCCGACCCGCACACCCTCGTCCGGGCGCTCAGCGCGATGGGGGCCGCTCCGTCCGCCGCCCTGTTCATCGGTGACTCCCCGTCGGACTGCGAGGCCGCGCGCCTCGCCCAGGTCCCCTTCCTCGGCTACGCGCGCAACGAGCGCAAGGAGAAGTCCCTCCGGGACGCCGGCGCGGACACCGTCGTCGGCTCCTTCGAGCCGCTGCTGGCGCTGCTCCGTACCGGCGGGGCGTCCGGCGGCTGATCCGGCGTTCGGCGGACACCCCTCGGACGCGTCCGCGGCCGGCGGGCCCGAGACGCTACTCTCCGGCCATGCACCGTCTGCCCCACCGAGCGCACAAGGCGCTTGTGCGCCATTTCGTGGAGTCCCGCAGGCTCCGTGGCAGGGGCGAGGTGCTGCGCGGGCACCACAACACCAATTACGTGCTGCGCGCCGGGCCGGTGCTGGCGCTGCTGCTCGGCGCGGTGCCGTTCACCCGGTTCAAGTACCGCGTGCCGCTCACGACGGTCGAGGTGGTGCCGCGGATCTGGCCGCGGGAGTCGGAGGTGCTGCGCGTCGTGTGCCGGCATCTGCGGGACGTGCCGCCCTGCCTCGCCGACCTCGGCGACCGCTCCGTGCACCGGTACCGGATGGGCCGGGCGCTCAGCGAGCTCGGGCCCGAGGGGGCTGCCGGGGGCGCGGACGAACGGCTGATGCGGGAGTTCGCCGCGTTCTTCGTGCGCACCGCGCGGGTCCCCGTCGCGGAGCTGCCGCCCCGCCCCCGCGACTGGCCCGAGGACGGTGACTCCCAGGGCTTCCTGGACTGGCTGGTCCGCTTCACCGAGGAGCGGGTGCACCGGCCGGGCCGGGACCGCTTCGGCGCGCTCTTCGACGCGGTCGGCGTCCCCCGGGACGCGATGGCCCGGTTCGCGGCGCACCACCGCTGCCGCACGGCCAGGCCGTTCCGGCTGCTGCACACGGACGTCCACCGCGCCAACGCGGTGCTCCGGGGCAGGCGGCTCACGGTGATCGACTGGGAGCTGGCGATATTCGGTGACCCCCTGCACGACCTGGCGACGCACCTCGTCCGCATGGGGTACGAGAAGCACGACCAGGTCCGTATGACGGAGCTGTGGGCCGAGGCGATGCGGCGGGCCGGTCTCGCCGAGCTGACCGCCGGCCTGGACGACGACCTCCCCGTGTACCTGGCGTTCGAGCACGCCCAGTCCGTCTTCCCCGACGTCATGCGCGCGGCCCTGGACCTGCCGGCCGACGCGACCTGGGCCCACTTCGGCCTGGCCGCCGACCGCGTCCACCGGGCGACCCGCCGGGCCCGCGAACCACTGCGCCTGGTCGACGTACCCGGCCGGGACCAGATCCTGGACGCCCTGCGCACCTGGCACCGGGAGCACGGCGGGCACGGCCGCCGGGACGGCGCGCCCGCGCACATGGCCTAGGTGCGCGCCGCCCTCTTCCTGCCGTGGCCGGCACCGGGCACCATGGGTGGGCTCGTGTGAACTCGTGTGCCGTCGGGGGGACTTGGTGCCGGAACGTGGGCCGTCGCTGGGCGGCAGGATGGCGGCGCGGTGGAGTCGCGCCGAGCCGGCGGTGACCCGGGTGCTGCTGCTGGCCGTCTTCTGCGTCGGGCTCGTGGCCCAGTTCGTGAAGCCGGTGGGCGACGCCCTGCAGGGCAAGACCTACATCGGCGGAGCGCTGCTCAGCATCGTGGGCTACGTGCTCTACGCGGAGGTGCTGCGGCTGAACACGGCGCACGACGCGCAGCGGGAGCAGACCCGGCACCTGGACGAGGCCGTCCGGAGGCTGGGCGAGGAGGTCCGGGACCTGACCGCGCGGCTGCGGCCGCAGGCGGGCGAGCACGCCACGACGGACCAGCTGGTGCGGGAGTGCGCCGAGGTGCTGCGGCGCGGCGGGGACGTCGAGCTGTGGGGGATGTGCTTCACCGGGGAGACCTTCGCCGACCCCCTGCGCAGAGTGCTGGAGGAGCTTCCCGCGGACCCCTCGCGGTCGGTGGACGTCCGCATCCTGGTGCCGGACTTCACCCGGCCGATGGAGGTTCCCGGCCTGGTGCGGGACGAGGACGGCAAGCTGGCGGACGCGCCCGGATTCCGCCGGTACCTGGTCGGGAAGATCGCGGGCTACGAACGCGACCTCCAGGCGATGCGCGGCCGGATGCTCCGCCGGGGACAGGGCACGCTGACGGTCGGGTTCCGGGTGGTGCACATGTCGCCGTTCCTGAAGCTCTACGTCATCGGCGGCGACGTGGTCTTCGAAGGGATCTACGACAAGATCGACCTGAGACCGGACGAGTACCGCTCCCTGGTCCCCGCCCCGCTGCGGTCGCGGGACGACGACCAGCTGCTCGACCTCATCGGACACGGGTCGCTGCTGACCCGTTGGTCCCGGGACGACGGTGAGCGGGCGCGCGAGGTCGTCGCGCGCAGGCGCGCGTTCTTCCGCGTCCTCTGGGAGGCGGCGAGCCCCCCGGAGCCTCCTCCCGCGCCCGGCGGGGGGCGGTGACCAGGGGCGCGGTCCGCGCTGCGGGGCGGCGTGAAAGGGACCGGCGGGAGCCGTGGCGGATTCGCTAGCATGTCCGAACTTGCGATGATCGCACCTCGCTCGTTCGCGTTTCCTTCACCGCCCGTTCCTCACACATCGGCCGAACATTGATACCTGCAGCATCACGCCTGTTGTCGCGCATACGCGTCGGAAGCACGATCGCCACGTGGCGCCGGCCACAGGTGATGCTGTGGACCGCGGCGGGCGTGGTGGTCCTCGGGTTCCTCGTCGCGCTGGAGATCGCCGCACGCCACTACGGGGAGCCGGGACCGATCACCAGCCAGGCGCGCGAGGTGATCTTCGCCCCCGCCTCCGGGCCCCTGCTGTACGCCAGCCTCGCGCTGACGACGGTGGTGCTCACCTGGCGGCAGCGGTTCGTCGCGGCCGGTGCCGCGGTGGCCATCGACGTCGTCTTCGCCCTGGTGCGGTGGGCGGCCGGCGCCGAGATGAACTTCGGCAACGGCGCGCTGTGGGTGATCCTGGGCACCGCCGTCATCGCCCTCGTCCGCCGTACCGGGGCGGAGCGGGTCCTGCTGCTGAAGGGCGCCGGGCTGGGGCTGCTGCTCGTGGCCGGCCGCAAGACCGGTGACGCCTGGCTGCTCATCACGTCGAAGACCCGCCCGATGGTCCTCGACCAGTACCTGGCGAGCGCCGACCACGCGCTGGGCAACCCGTCGTGGGCGGTCGGCCGGATCGTCGGCGCCACCGGTGCGGTCGGCCACCACGTCCTGGACTTCGTCTACACCATGCTTCCCGTGGCCGCGGTCGTCATCGCCGTGTGGCAGCTGCGCCGGGTGGCGGCCGAGCGCCGCTTCCCGCGCCACCACCTGGTGCGCACCTTCCTGGCCATCGGGCTGCTCGGGCCGGCCGTCTACATGGTCTTCCCGGTGGTCGGGCCGGTCTTCGCCTACGGCGACGGCGCCTGGGGCACCGGCGGCGGGATCTGGGCGCTGGCCGACCTGTGGCCGCACACCCTGCCGCCGGCCGGCGGCCCCGAGCACATGCCGTACGACGAGTTCACCCCGCGCAACTGCATGCCCAGCCTGCACACGGCATGGGCCGTGTCGATCTTCATCCACTCCCGCACCGGCCCCCGCGTCCTGCGCTGGGCGGGCACCTTCTGGCTGGCCGCGACGCTCTCCGCGACCCTGGGCTTCGGCTACCACTACGGCGTGGACCTGGTCGCCGGCGTGGTGTTCGCGTACACGGTCGAGGCGGCGCTGCGCACCTTCGACCGGGGGATGGACCCGCGGGGCGTCCGGCTGGTCGCCTACGGCACGGTGGTGTTCGCCGCGCTGCTCACTTCGTACCGCTTCCTGCCCGTGCAGATGGCCGCGCACCCGTGGGTGGCCGGGCCGCTGCTGCTGCTCGCGATGGCCTCCGTGGTCTACGGCTACACCCGCACCGTCAGGCAGTGGGACCCCCGGGCGGTGGCGGTGCCGGCACCGCAGGCGCGGCCCCAGCCCGAACCGGCCTGAGGGCGGCCCCCGCCGCGGCCGGCGGGGGCACCCCGGGCGTCAGGCGAAGGAGTTGCCGTCCGCGCGCGCCTTGGCCGCCGCGTCGGCGAGGTCGTCCAGCAGACCGCGCAGACCGGCCACCGTCTCCTCGTCCGTGATCCGGCCGTCCGTGATCTTCCGCGCGGCCTGCGGGATGCGCAGGTCCTGCGGGATCACCTGGGCCCCCATCACGGTCAGGGTCTGCGACAGCCAGGCCCGGGCGTTGTCCCCGCCGGTGACCGCGGTGGACGCGCTCACCAGGGCCACCGGCTTGGCCGCGATCTCGCCGCCGCCGACCATCCACTCCAGCGCGTTCTTCAGCACGCCGGAGGTGCCGTGGGCGTACTCGGGGCTGACGACGAGCATCCCGTCGGCCGCGCCGACCGCGGCGCGCAGATCGGCCACGACGGCGGGCGGACCGCTCTCCTCGACATCGGCGTCGAAGAACGGCAGGCGGCCGAGGTCCGGCCAGACGACGAGTTCCCGTGGGGCCGTGGTCAGTTCGACCGCGGTGCGCAGGACGGTCGCGTTGAACGACCCCGAACGCAGGCTTCCGCACACACCGAGAATCCTCATGCCGGTCACCCTACGTTCCGGAAGGTCACCGGCAGGCAGGAAAGCGCTCGCGAGACGGTGGAGGGACGGTAGGACGGCGCGCCGTCCAGGGCCAGTTCGGGCAGTCGCGCGAACACCAGGGGGACCGCGATACGCGCCTCCAGGCGGGCCAGCGGGGCGCCCAGGCAGTGGTGGATGCCGTGGCCGAAGGCGAGGTGCGAGCGTTCGCCGCGGGTGACGTCGAACCCCTCGCCGTCCAGGAAGCGGGCCGGGTCGCGGTCGGCGGCGGCCACGCTCAGCGCCACCGCCTCGCCCGCCGGGATGGTGACGTCCCCGACCGTGACCGGCTTGCGGGTGAAGCGCCAGATCGCGTTCTGGATCGGACCGTCCCAGCGCAGCACCTCCTCCACGGCGTCCGGCCACCGTTCGGGTTCGCGTCGCAGCAGGGCCAGTTGCTCCGGGTGGCGCAGCAGGGCCAGGACGGTGCTGCCGAGCAGGTTGACGGTGGTCTCGTGGCCGGCGGAGAGCAGCAGCGCCAGCATGGAGACGAGTTCGTCCTCGCTGAGCCGGTCGCCCTCGTCACGGGCGGCCACGAGCGCCGAGGTCAGGTCGTCGCCGCCCTCGACGCGCTTGCGGGCCACCAGGGCGCGCAGGGTGTCGTGGACCTCCTGGAAGGCGGCCATGGCGGCGTCCCGGCTGTCCTCGTCGTTGCTCATCACGGCCTCCACCGCGTGCCGCAGCCGCTCGCCGTCCTCGGCGGGCACGTCCAGGAGCTGCCGGACGACCTCCATCGGCAGCAGCGCGGCGAACTCGGCGGTGAGGTCGGCGCGGCCGGCGTGCTCGCCCCGCCGTTCCAGCAGGCCGTCGAGGAGCCGGTTCGCGGTCGCCTCGATGCCGGGGGCGAGGGCCTCGATGCGGCGCGGCGTGAAGCCCTTGGAGACCAGGGCGCGCAGCCGGGTGTGCCGGGGCGGGTCCGAGACCAGCATGTGGTCGCCCATGCCGATCACCACGTCGCCGGTGACCGGGACGCGCTGCTCCCGGAAGGCGGTCCAGGTGCCGGCCATGTCCTTGGAGTAGGAGTCGTTGTCGAGGAAGGCCCGGCGGCAGTCCTCGTACCGGGTGAGCATCCAGGCCTCGACGCCGCCGGGCAGGGTGACGCGGTGCGCCCGGCCCTCCTCGCGCAGGGCGGCGTAGGCGGGGTAGGGGTCGGCGACGAACTCGGGGGTGAACAGGGCGCCGGCGGCGCGGGGACAAGCGGTCACGGGTGGTCCATTCGGGAGGTGGGGGTCGGGTCGGGCGGGGTCACCAGGTGACGGGGAGTTCACGGACGCCGTAGAGCACCATGTCGTGGCGGAAGGGCAGTTCCTCGAGGGGCCGGGCCGGGCTCAGCCCGGGCAGCCGGCGGAACAGGCCGCCGAAGACCTCGGTGAGCTCGACGCGGGCGAGGGTGGCCCCGACGCACTTGTGGAAGCCGTGGCCGAAGGCGACGTGCCTGCCGTTGTTCACGCGGCGGATGTCGAAGGTGTCGGCGTCCTCGAACACCGTCTCGTCGCGGTTGGCGGCGTTCAGCATCACGAGGACGCCGTCCCCGGCGCGGATCCGCTGCCCGCCGATCACCACGTCCTCGGTGACCCCGCGCGGCAGCCCCGCGTGGTTGATGGACAGGTACCGCAGCATCTCCTCGACGGCGCCCGGCAGCAGCGTCCCGTCGCTCTTCAACGCGGCGAGCTGGCCGGGGTGTTCGAAAAGGGTGACCGTGCCCATGCCGATCATCTGCGCCATGGTGTCGTAACCGCCCAGAAGCAGCAGGGCGGCCATGCCGACGAGTTCCTCGTGGGTGAGGCCGCCGTCGGCGGAGCGGGCGACCATGCGGCCGAAGAGGTCCTCGGAGGGCTGCTTCTCCTTGGCGGTGACCAGCCGGTCGAAGTAGCCCATGAGTTCCCCGGCGGCCTGTACTGCCTGCTCGGGGGTGCTGGAGCGGTCCAGGACCGTGTCGGTGAGCGACACGAACAGCACATGGTCCTCGAAGGGGACGCCGAGGATCTCGCAGATGGTCATGGCGGCCATGGGCAGCGCGAACTCGCGGACCAGGTCGCCCGAGGTGCGGCCGTCGGCGCTCATCCGGTCGACCAGCTCGTCGAGGATGCGGCGCATCGTGGGCCGCAGCGCCTCCATCTGGTTGATCAGGAACTCCCGGGTCACGGTGCGGCGCAGCCGTCCGTGGTCCGGCGGGTCGGCCTGCATGAAGAAGCCGGCCGGCGGGGGCACGTCGCCGGTGACGTAGGTGGGGAACCCGGGAGTGCGGGGGTCGGAGCTGAAGGCGCGGTGGGTGAGCACGGCCCGCACGTCCTCGTGGCGGGTGACGACCCAGGCGGTGTCCCCGCGGGGCGTGCGCACCTGGAAGACCGGGTGTTCGGCGCTGAGCGCGCGGTACTGGGGCGGCGGGTCGAGGGGGTGCTCGCGCGGCATCGGGAAGTCGGGCAGGACGGCGGTCATCGCGGCGGCTCCGGGCGTGGTGGCGGACGGGCGGACGGGCGGTTCAGCGCGCGTTGATCAGCGGCAGCAGAGCGTCGGCCAGCGGGGCCAGGGAGGTGTTGTCCCACATGACGGTCGGCTCCACCTCTATGCCGTAGTGGTCCTCGACCTCGGCGCACAGGCCCAGCACGTACACCGAGTCCAGGCCGTAGTCGCTGAGCGGGACGCCGGGGTCGATCTCCTCGGCAGGGCGGCCGGTCTGGGCCGCGACGCGGTCGCGCAGCCACGCGACGACCTCGGGGGCCGACTGCGTGGTACCGGTGGTGAGTTCGGACATGTCTGACTCCTGGCGGCGGTTCAGGCCCCGGTGGGGCGGCGGTCGAGGTCGAAGGTGAGGCCGGCGTCGAAGCGCCGGAGGAGTTCGGCGTGCAGCGGCTCGGCGAGATCGCCCGGCAGGGGGTCGCGGTGGTGGTCGAGGTGGGCGCCGAGCCGGTGCAGCAGGGCGAGCGGCACGGCCGGGTCCCCGTCGGTGGTCCCGGACCACCAGGTGTTCAGGCACGCCGACGCGGCCAGCACGCCGGTCCACCGGGTGGTGAGGCCGAAGGCGTACGGGGGTGCGTCGGGCCCGATCAGGGCGGGGGAGAGGCCGGCCGCGTCCTCGGTCAGCGCCGTCAGCTCGGCGCACCAGGCGCGGCCGGACGCCGTGAGGGGGTCGTCCGCGTCCGCGGCCTCGGTGGCGGTCAGGAGCGAGCGGGCCAGCGGATCGCGCCCGCCGGCCGAGACCGCGAGGCCCCCGAAGTCCAGCGCGGGCAGGGGCCGGCCGGCGTCGAAGGTGTCCGCGGGCAGCGGGTCGGCGGTGGCGTCCCGCCAGCCGCGGCGGGCGGTGAGCGGCAGCTGCGGGAGCAGCGCGGACAGGCAGGAGACCCGGGAGGCGTGCCCGAAGGCCGAGGGCTGCACGTCGCGCAGCAGCTTCTGGAAGAGGGGCTGTTCGCCGGCGCGCAGATAGAACTGCGAGCCGAGCAGCTCGGACAGCCGGCTCACGGCGCGGATCAGCAGCGTCGGCACGAAGGCCTTGACGGCGCTCGCGTAGACGCCCGCCCGGGCCGGGGCGGTGTGCACGGCCCGGGCGGCGGTCATGGTGAAGGTGTCCGCCAGCAGCAGATCGGCGAAGACCTCGGTCAGGAGCGACCGGGACAGCGGCAGGTCGGCCGCGCTGCCCCCGTAGAGGGTGCGTCCGCGCGCGCCGCGCAGGGCGGTGCGCAGCGCCGTGTCGAGCAGGCCGATCGTCATGCCGGGCAGGGCGATGCGGGTGAGCTGGAAGGAGCGCAGCGCGGTCTCCACGCCCTGCCCCGGGCGGCCGACGACGCTCCCGTCGGGCACGGGGCAGTCGGTGAACTCGATGCCGCCGAGCTGGACGCCGCGCATGCCCACGGTCGCGAACCGGTCCAGGTGCCGCACGGTGCCGGCCGGCAGCTCCCCGGCGTCGAGGAGCAGCTGGGAGTGGCTGCGGCTGCCCTGGGCCGGGTCGGTGCGGGCGAAGAGCACCACGGTCCCGGCCCGCCGCAGGTTGGCGACGACCTCCTTGCGGCCGTTCAGCCGGAGCCGGCCGTCGGGCCCGGGCAGGGCGGTGAGGTCCGCCCGCGTGAGGTCGTTGCCGTGGTCCAGCTCGTGGTAGGCGCAGGCGGCCCGGCCGCCGGCCAGCAGCCGCCGGGCGAGCACGGCGCGCTGCCCGGCGTCGCCCGCCGTCCACACGTTGACGGCGGCCATGAAGGAGCCGGCACCGTAGCCGAGGCCCAGGCAGGGGTCGCGCCGGTAGACGGCCCGCATGACGCGGACGAGGTCGTCCAGGCGGGCGAGGCGTCCGCCCAGCTCCACGGGGACGAAGTGGGCGTTCAGTCCGTGGGCGGTCAGCAGTTCCTCGCCGGCCCCGAGCATCTCGGCGCGGTCGTCGGCGGCCAGGACCGCGGCGCGGCCGACCGGGCCGGCCGGGTCGCCGGCGTCCCCGAAGAGCTTCTCCAGGTGGTCGACGGCCTCGCCGTCCGGCGCGGCCGTCGGGCGCGGGCCGGGCTCGCGCACCGTGCTCGCCGAGGTCATGCGATCAGCTCCTTCGCGGGCTCCTCGAGCGCCGCCACCATCGGCTCGTACGCGCCCTGCGGTGCCTCGTGGCCCGGCCGCAGCAGCTCCAGGGCCCGGTCGAGGGCGGCCGTCAGGCGGGTGACCCGCTCCGGGTCGCCGTGGCCGGCGAGGAGCAGGTGGGCCGCGGCGGCGCCCGCGTAGCAGCGCTCGTACCGGCGGGCGGCGGCGAACGCCTCGGGGGGTGTGCTGCGGCCGGCCGGGCGCGGGGCCGCCAGGGCCTCGGCGACCGCGGCCGTCTCCTCGGCCAGGGCCCCGGCCAGCTCGTGGACCCGCCCCGGTACGGCGCCGTCTGCGGCCAGCTCGCCGAGCCGGGCGGCGACGGCGGGCAGTGCCTGCACCACGCTGCACCCGGTGCGGCTGGTCAGGCGCAGCGCCGCGAAGTCGAGCGGCGGGACGGGACCCGCGGCGACGGCGGAGGCGAGCCCCGCCGCGTCGTGCCCGCCGTCGCGGAACCGCCGGGCGAGCACGGGGAACTGGCTGATCAGGGCGGAGCGGTTCACCGCGGTGCTGCCGTCGAAGATGGCGACGATGCGGTGATCGCGCTCCAGCTTCTGGAAGTGACCGTACTCATGCTGTCCCGTCAGGAAGCCGCGCGCGCCCACCAGTTCGGCCAGGTCGTCGATCGACTCCTGGACGATGTCGGGCACGCCCGCCTTGACCACGGCGGACACCACGCTCATCTCCCCGGTCAGACAATGGGCGGAGCGCGCCGCGAGCAGGGCGGCGGCGTCGGCGAGCTCCAGCGAGGCCGCCGCCCGGCCCAGCGTCCGGCGGGCCAGCGGGAGCCGCAGCAGCGTGGTCCCGTACAGGGCGCGCCCGGCCGCGAAACGGTGGGCCAGCCGCAGCGCGTGCTCCCCGGCGCCCAGCGACAGCGAGGTGCACACGGTCCTGGTCAGCTGGAGGGAGCGCAGCACGATCTCCAGGCCCTCCCCGGCCCCGCCGGTCAGGGCGTCCCCGGGGACGTGCGCGCCCTCGAAACGGACACCGCTGATGTCGGCTCCCCGGATGCCGTGTGTGGGCTCCTTGGGCAGCGGACGCCAACTGCCGGGCGCCAGCCTCTCCTTGTCGACGAGGAACACGCTGAAGCCGCGGGGGCCGCCGTCCGTCTCGGTGCGGGCCAGCACCGAGACGAAGCGGCCGCGGGTGGCGTTGTTGACCGGCCACTTGGCGCCGTCGAGCCGCCAGCCGCCGCCCGGCGCGGGCACGGCGGTCAGCTCGCCCGCGAGCAGGTCGCTGCCGTGACCGGGCTCGGTCAGGCCCCAGGAGACCACCGCCCCGTCCAGGACGGCGGCGGCCAGCTCCCGCCGCTGCCCCTCCCCGCCGGCCACCCAGGCCGGCACCGAACCCAGGAAGGTCTTGCCGTGCGCGACGGCGACGGTCACGTCCCGGCGGGCCACCGCGCGCAGCGCCGCGACCAGTTCGGGCAGCCCCCCGGGCGCGCCGCCCAGCGGGCCCGGCACATAGGCGCGGGCGATGCCGCAGGCGTCCAGGACCGCGCAGGCCTCGGTCGGGAACTCCTCCCCGGCGTCCAGCCGTGCGGTGGCCGCCGGGTGGAAGGGCCCGTCGGCCGACGCCGCGTCCAGGGCGGACTCCAGGACGCCGGGCAGGCCGCCCGGCCAGTCCGCCGCGCCGCCGCTCACGCGGTCCCGCCGCTCACCAGTGCGGCCACCGCCGGTTCCAGCTCGGCGTGCACGGGGGCGAGGGCGCCGTCGAGGAGCAGCCGCCGCATCTCGCCGCGCTGCACCTTGCCGCTGGTGGTCTTGCGGACCGACCCCGGCCGCAGCGGGACCAGACCCGCCGTGCGCACCCCGAACTCCCGGTAGACGGTGGCGCGCATGTCCCGGGCCAGCTCCCGGTACTGCTCCTCGGTGAACCGGCCCCGCACCTCGTGCAGGACGACGACCTCCTCCTGCGGCACCGGCACCGTGAACGCGGTGCCGGCCAGCGTGGCGAGCGCGGGGTGGTGCAGGCGCAGCTCGTGCTCGACGTCCTGCGGATAGAGGTTGCGGCCGTGCACGATCAGCAGGTCCTTGCTGCGCCCGGTCACATAGATCTCGCCGTCCTGGAGGGCGCCCAGGTCGCCCGTGCGCAGGAACGGTCCCTCGCCGTCGGCGGTGCGGGCGGCGAAGGTCTCCTCGGTGGCGTCCGGCCGGCCCCAGTAGCCCGCGGCCACGCTGGGACCGCGCAGCCAGATCTCGCCCGTGGTGCCGTCCGGCAGCACCGTGCCGTCGGCCGGGTCCACGATCCGCACGTCGAAGTCCGGTACGTCCCCGCAGCCCACCAGCTCGCGCACCGGGCCCTTTGGGGACGGGGGCTGCAGGACGTGCTTCTCCAGGGCGTCGGAGTCGACGGGGGTGATGCGGGGCGGGCGGCCCGCCAGGCCGGACACGAACACGGTGGCCTCGGCCATCCCGTAGCAGGGGGCGAGGGTGCCGGGCCGGAATCCGGCGGGGGCGAAGCGCTCCGCGAAGTCGCGCAGGGTGGAGGCCTGGATCGGTTCGGAGCCGTTGGCCCCGAACCGCCACCGGGACAGGTCCAGCCGCTCCAGCTGGGCGTCGGTCACCCGGCGCACGCACAGCTCGTAGGCGAAGTTCGGCGCGGCCGAGTAGCCGAGGCCGTAGCGGTCGATGAGACCGAGCCACTGGTGGGGGCGCTTGAGGAAGGCCATCGGCGACATCAGCGCGCAGCTGCTGCCGAGGAAGAGGCCGGGCAGCAGCTGCCCCATCAGGCCCATGTCGTGGTAAAGCGGTATCCAGCCGCCGAAATTGGTGTCCTCGTCCAGGCCGAGGGCGCGGCGCAGGCTGTCGGCGTTGTGCAGCAGATTGCCGTGGTCGACCATGACGCCCTTGGGGTCGCCGGTCGACCCGGAGGTGTACTGGAGCAGGACCAGGTCGCGGGCAGCGGCCCCGGGGTCGCGCCAGTCGCCGGCGGCGCCGAAGTCCGGGCCGTCGCTGGCCGCCACGGGAAAGCCGAGGCCCTCGGCGTCGATCCAGCGGCGCGCCTCCTCGAGCTGCCCGGTGTCCGTGAGGGCCACGCTCACCCCGGCGTCCAGCGCGATGCCGGTGACCCGCCGCTGCTGGTACTGGAACTGCCCGGGCATCGGCGAGGGAACGGCGACCGTGCCCGCGTACAGACAGCCGAGGAAGGCGGTGACGAAGGGCAGGCCCGGCGGGTGCAGCAGCAGGACGCGGTCACCCGGCGCGCAGCGCTCCTGCAGCCAGGAGGCGACCCGGCGGGCCTCGGCGTCGAGCGCCGCGTAGTCCAGGGTGCGGGCGCCGTCGGCCGCGTCGTGGTCGTGGACGAAGGTGACCGCGTTCCTGCCGGGGCGTTCCTCGGCGTGGCGGCGCAGCAGGTGCAGGGCGCTGGGGTGGTCCAGCAGGGAGTCGCTCACGGGGCTGTCCTCTCGGCGCGCGCGGGCAGGAAGCGGGTGGCCTCGAAGTGGTCGAGGTAGCGGCCGACCAGCTCGCGCTCCGGCGGCAGGCAGGAGATGCCCGAACCGCTCAGCGCGGCACGCAGGTTGGCGGTCTCGAAGACGGGGCGGCTGCCCCGGTAGCCGAGGTCCTCGGCGGGCCGGTCGGCGCCGAACAGCGGCAGGAAGCGGGCGAGTTCGTTCTCCTCGCCGCGTTCCACGGCCCGGGTCAGCTCGGCGTACCAGTCGGCGTAGGGGAGCCGGCGCAACGGGTAGCCGCACTCCTCGAGCAGCTCGACCAGCCGGTTCCAGGCGAGCGGATGCCCGCCCGGCAGGTTGAAGGCCGTGCCGTGGTGCTCCCCGCCGAGCGCGATGTGGGCGACCGCCGCGGCACAGAAGTCGACCGGCGTCATCTCCAGCGACACGTCGAACTCCAGGGCCGCGCCGAGCTGGACGCAGCCCTTCAGGGCCGCGTTGAGGAACGTGTCCTCGGCGCAGGCGCCCGTGGTCTGCGCACCGGTGATCTGACCGGGCCGGTACACGCAGGTGGGTACGCCCCGTGCGTGGGCCTGCGCCATCATGCGGTCGCCGACCCACTTGGTCTGCCGGTACCCGCCGACCACGCCCTCGGGATCGGTCGCCGCGTCCTCCGCCCAGCGGTGCTCGCCGGGGCGCCCCGGGTAGACGGCGAGGGAGGAGATGTAGTGCACCGGCTTGATCCGGTGCCGTCCGGCGAGCCGCAGCACCTCCTGGGTGCCGAGCACGTTGACCGGCTTGAGCCGCCGGTACGGCAGTGCGTAGCTGGACCAGGCGCCGTTGTGCACGATCATCCGCACGTCGCGGGCGAGCCGCCGGTAGGCGTCGTGGCCGAGGCCGAAGTACGGCCGGGCGAGGTCGCCGGGCACCCCGGTGAACCGCGCCTCGTCGCCGTCGCGCCACACCCCGTACCGCTCCATCGCCGCCCGCACCCGGTCCGCGGCCTGGCGCGGGGTGTCCGCGCGCACCAGGACGTACAGACGGGCGTCGGAGCGGTCGAGCAGCTCGCGCATCAGGAAGGCCCCGGTGTAGCCGGTGCCGCCGGTGAGCAGGACGGTGGGGTACGGGGCCGGAGCGGGCGGCAGGGCGTCGTCCGCCGGGGTGATGCCGGCGGGCAGGACGGCCTCCGCGGCCAGGTCGGCACCGGCGATCGACCGGGGGTGCCGGCCGCCGCCCGCGGTGGGCGCCGGGCCGTCCTGGGCGTCGAGGTGGCGGGCCAGGCGCTCCAGGGTCGGGTGGTCGAACAGGCCGCGCAGGCTCACCCGGAGGCCGGTCGCCGCGCGCAGCCGGGCCGCCATCTGGGCGGCGGCGAGGGAGTCGCCGCCCAGCTCGAAGAAGTTGTCCTTCAGACCCACGCGGCCGACGCCGAGCAGATCGGCCCAGATGCCGGCGAGCCGGATCTCCAGGGGGGTCCCCGGTGCCACGTAGGCGGTGCCGGCGCTCTCGCCGTCCGGCACGGCGGGCAGCCGGCCGCGGTCCACCTTGCCGTTGGGCAGCTTGGGCAGCTCGGGCAGGACGACGAAGCGGGACGGGACCATCGCCTCCGGCAGCTGGTCGGCGGCGAACTCCCGCAGCCGGGTGCGGAGGGCGGCCCAGGCCGACTGGGCCAGCGGATCGTTGGCCAGGGGCGGAGTGGGTGCGTTCACGGTCCTCACTGCTTCCTCGGCGGCCTGGCCGCCGGCTCGGATTCGGTCGGCCGCGGTGCGCCGCCCGGGGTGCCGGGCAGGGGTGCGAAGACGACGTCGAACTCGCCGGCGGCGCCGGAGCGCGGCGGCAGCAGCCGGGCGGCCCGGCCGTGGCGCGCGGCCAGTTCCACGAGGTCCTCGGGGTCGACGCCCCGGTCGGCGGTGGCCTCCCACAGCGCGCGTTCCAGTTCCCACGCGGTCCCGTCGGGCTCCTGCTCGCCGTCGAGCAGGGCCAGCGCGGCGAGCGGGCGCACCAGACGCCCGTCGGGCAGGCCGGTCACGGTCAGGGACCGGTCCGCGGCGGTGCCGGCCAGCAGCTTGGCGAGCGCGTCCGGGCCGGGCAGGTCGGTCCAGGGCAGCCGCTCGCCGTCGTCGCCGTCACCGATGTCGCCGTCCCCGGCGCGGCCGGGGCCGTACAGGGTGACGTCCCAGCGGAACCGGGTCAGCTCGTTGGCGTGGCGTCCGCGCTTGAGCTCGACGCGCAGGCCGAGCCCGGCGGCCGCGGCGAAGTCCCGGAAGAAGCCGGGGGTCAGGCACAGCTCGCGTTCCTCGGCGAGGGCGCGCGCCGAGGCGGCGGCGACCTCCCGGGCCGGGGTCAGCGCGGGTGCCCGGCGCAGCTGGGTGTCCGCGTGGAAGGCGGGCAGCAGCGCCAGGTCGCGGACGTCGCCGACGAAGACGGCACCCTCGGGGCCGGCGACGCGGACCGCCTCGGTGAGGACGCGGCGCAGATAGCCGGGGCCGGGGAAGTACTGCACGACGGAGTTGAACAGCACCAGGTCGGCGCCGGCGCCGGGCAGCTCGGCGAGGGCGGTGGCGTCGGCCTGGCGCAGGCTGACGTGGCCGGGCACCGCACCGTCCACGGCGACCGACGCGGCGGCCTTGGCCAGGGCGGCCGGGGAGACGTCGAGCCCCAGGTAGGAGCCGGCTCCGGGGGCGAGCCGGCGCAGGTACAGGCCGACGCCGACACCGACGTCCACGATCCTGGCCCCGCCGGTGACGTCCGCCCCGCCCGTCCCGCCGATGCGGCGGATGGGGCGGATGCGGCGGATGCGGTCGACGGTGTGGTCGAGCCACTCCCGCATCTCGTGCTCGGGGATGGGGCGCTTGGTGTAGCTGCTGAGCCACCCGGCGAAGTCCCGCGCGTCCTCCTCCGGAGAGCCGCCGGTACCCGGCCGGGCGGACGCGCCCGCGGATGCCGCGGGAGCCGCCGGGACGCCGGCGGAGACGGGACCGTCCGTGCCGGGCGCGTGCGCGCCAGGGGCGGGCGCACCGGGGCCGTCCGTGCCGGAGGTGTGCGGGTCGGGGCCGTCCGCGCCGGAGGCGTACAGGCCGGGGCCAGCCGCGCCGGGGCCAGCCGCGCCAGGTCCAGCCGCGCCAGGTCCAGCCGCGCCGGCGTCCTCCGCGCCGGAGGCGTACGCGCCCTCCCACACGTCCCGCCACCGGTCCACGTGCGCCCGCTCGCCGTCGGTGTCACCGGCCTGTGCCACCGGGGCCACGTAGGCGACGAGTTCCGCCCCGCCGCCCGGGCGCTGCGCGGCGACGACGGCGACCGAGGCGGTGCCGGGGTGGCGCGACAGGACGCTCTCCACCTCGTCGGGCTCCACCCGGTGGCCGAGGATCTTCACCTGGCGGTCGATCCGGCCGAGGAACTCCAGCAGCCCGTCGGCCCGCCACCGCACCCGGTCCCCGGTGCGGTACCAGCGGCGTCCGTCCGCCGTGACGAACCGCTCGGCCGTCAGCACGGCCCGGTCCAGGTACCCCTGCGCCACCCCGTCGCCGCCGATCCACAGTTCGCCGGCGACGCCGACGGGGGTCTCGCGGCCCTCCGCGGTGACGACCCGCACGGCCGTGTTGGCGATCGGCCGGCCGATCGGCAGGGCCGCCGCATCGGCGTCCCGTTCCCGGTCGAGTTCGTGGACGGTCGACCAGATGGTCGTCTCGGTCGGCCCGTACATGTTGAACACCCGCACCGAGGGCAGAGCCGTCAGCAGCCGCCGGGCCAGCCCGGACGGGAAGGCCTCGCCGCCCACGAGGAGGGCCCGCAGCGGCCGCAGCGCGTCCAGCGCCTCCGGCTGCGCGGCGACGGCCGCGAGGAACGACGGCGTGGCCTGCACGAGGGTGACGAGGTGACGGCCGAGGAGGTCGCTCAGCGAGCCCTCGCCGTCGGCCGGGGTGAGCCGCTCGATCATCCGCTCGCCGCCCACGACGACGGTCGCCCCCCGGGTCAGGGGCCACAGCAGTTCGAGTACGGAGATGTCGAAGGAGACGCTGGTGAGGGCGAGGACGACGTCGTCGGCGCCGATCCCGATCCGCCGGTCCATGCCGGCGAAGAAATTCCCCACGTTGTGGTGCAGCAGCACCGTGCCCTTGGGGCGGCCGGTGGAGCCGGAGGTGTAGATGACGTACACCGGGTCGTCGGCGCGCGGACCGTCGTCCAGCGGACCGGTGGGCCGCGCCGCGATCCGCGCCGCGTCCCGGTCGAGCCGCACGACGGAGCCCGCGGCCAGGTCCTGCGGGCCGCCGGCCCCGGTGACCAGGCAGTCGAGCGCGGCGTCCTCGGCGATGTAGCGGAGCCGGTCGGCCGGGAACCCGGGGTCCATGGGCACGTAGGCGGCGCCCGTGCGGGCGATGGCGAGCAGGGCGACGACGAGGTCGGCGGACCGCCGTACGCTCACGCCGATCCGGCTGCCCCGCCAGGCGCCGCCCGCCCGCAGGTGGTGGGCGAGCCGGGCGGCCCGCCGGCCCAGCTCGGCATAGGTGAGCCGCTGGTGGCCGTCGACGAGCGCGACGGCGTCCGGGGTGGCGTCGATCTGCCGGTCGATCAGCTCGCTGACGGTCGCACCGGTGTCGTAGGGCACCGCCGTGTCGTTCCAGGCGTCCACCAGGGCCCGTTCGTCCGTGCCGCGCAGTTCGGTGGCCGCCGGCGCGGCGGGGTCGGCGGCGAGGGACTCCAGAGCGCGCGCGTAGTAGCCGGCCAGGCGCTCGCAGAAGCCGGGGTCCAGCAGGGAGGTGTCGCAGTCCAGCCAGAGCCGCAGCCGGCCGCCGACCGGGTCGACCAGGAAGTTCGCGGCGAGCGGGAAGTTGGTCTCGGCGATGCCGAAGCCGTCCTGGATCGCCGCGTCGGATCCCCAGCGCTGGTGGAAGTCCATGAAGTTGACGTACGAGTCCAGCGCGAGGTCGGGGTGGTCGCGCAGGACGCGGGCGAAGGGGTAGCGGCGGTGCGGCAGGGTGCGCTGCTCGTGCGCGTGGACCCGGTGCGCCAGCTCCAGCCAGGAGGCGCCGGCCACGGGCAGCCGCAACGGCAGGGTGTTGAGGAAGACGCCGATGGCCCGGTCACCGCCGTCGTCCTCGAGACGTCCGTGCGTGACGACGCCGGTGAGCACCTCGTCCGCCGGTGCCACCGTGTGCAGTACGACGGCGTGGGCGGCGGCGAGGAGGGACTTCGCGGGGATCCCGGCGGCCCGTGCCGCCTCGGTCACCCGGGCCCCGGTCGCGGGCCCCAGCGGTACGTCGAAGCGGCGGTGCCGGGCGCCGGCCGGGCGGCCCGTGGTGCGGGTGGGCAGCGGTGCCGCCTCGGCACCGGCCAGCTCGCGCTCCCAGAACGCGCGGTGCTCGGGCTCCTCCACGGCCCGCCGTTCGGCGGCGACGAACTCCCGGAAGGTGGAGGGGATCTCGGGCAGGAACAGGTCCTCGCCCGCGAGCGCGGCCCGGTAGCGGACGACGATCTCGTCCAGCATCGCCGCGTCGCTCCAGCCGTCCAGCACCACATGGTGCTCGACCACACCGAGCTGGAACGTTTCGTCGTCCAGCGGGTGGACGGTGAAGGCCAGCAGCGGGGCCGCCGTCAGGTCGAAGTCGTGGTGCTTGGCCGACTCGGCCCACGCGGCGAGCCGGGCGTCGCGCTCCCCGGCGTCCGCGCCGCGCAGCGTCTCGTCCACGGCCAGCGGGACGTGCACGTCCCGGTGCACCAGCTGGAGCGGTTCGCCGAAGCCGGTCAGGTGGAAGGAGCTGCGCAGGGCCGGATGCCGCCGGACGGTGGCGTCCAGCGCGGCGCGCAGCGGCCGTACGTCGAAGGGCAGCCCGACGCGGATGCTGGTCACCACCCGGTAGACGGACGAGTTCTCCTCGTACGCGGCGTGGAACACCATGCCGGACTGCATGCTGCTGAGCGGGTGGGCGTCCTCCAGGCCGTCGGGCAGCAGGTCCCGGTCGGCGGCGGACAGCAGCGAGAAGGGCACGCTGCCCGGTCCGGCCGGGGTGTGCGGCCGGGTGCGGCGGGCCAGGGCGCGGACGGTCGGCGCGTCGTAGAGGTCGGGCAGGTCGAAGGTGTGCCCGGCGCGTTCCAGGGCGGTCCGCAGCCGGATGCCGAGCAGCGAGTCGCCGCCGAGGGCGAAGAAGGAGGCGCCGGGGTCGACGCGCTCCGCGCCGAGCACCGTCGCGAAGGCGTCGTGGACCCGCCGCTCGGCGTCGTCCAGCGGTCCGGCGCCGCCCGCAGCCCCGGGCGCCCTGGTGCCGGCGGGGGCGGGCAGGGCGCGGCGGTCCACCTTGCCGTTGGGCGACAGGGGCAGGGCGTCCAGCAGCACGACGGCCGACGGCACCATGTACTCCGGCAGCCGCGCGGCCAGCGCCGCCGACAGCTCTCCCGCGTCGGTTCCGTGGGCCACGGCGTGGGCGAGCAGCCGGTGCTGCCCGTCGGGCCCGCGGGGCGCGGTGACGACGGCCTGCTCCACCCCGGGCAGGGCCAGCAGCGCCGACTCGACCTCGCCCGGCTCGATGCGGAAGCCGCGGATCTTCACCTGGTGGTCGGTCCGGCCGCGGTACTCGACCGTGCCGTCCTCCCGCAGCACCGCCAGGTCGCCGGTGCGGTAGAGCACGCCGCCGCCCGGGGTGTACGGGTCGGGGACGAAGCGTTCCGCCGTCAGCCCGGGCCGGTTGAGGTAGCCGGCCGCCACCTGGACGCCGCCGACGTGCAGCTCCCCGGGCACGCCGAACGGCAGCGGCTCGCCGCCCGGGTCGAGGACGTACAGGCTGGTGTTGGCGACGGCGCGGCCGATCGGGACCGGCCCCTCGGTGTGCCGCTCCGTGCAGCGCAGATGGGTGACGTCGATGGACGCCTCGGTCGGTCCGTAGAGGTTGTACAGGCCGGGTGCGCTCGACGAGGGCCCGTACACGGCGAAGAACCTGGCCACGGTCTCCGGCCGCAGCGCCTCACCGCTGCACACCACCCGCCGCAGGCCCGACAGCGCGGCGGCGTCCGGCTCGGCCAGGAAGAGGTCGAGCATGGGCGGCACGAAGTGCAGGGTGGTCACGCCCTCGGTCCGCACGGCGGCTGCCACGGCCCTCGGGTCGCGGTGGGCGCCGGGGGCGAGGAGGTGCAGCCGGGCGCCGGTGATCAGCGGCCAGAAGAACTCCCAGACCGACACGTCGAAGGTGAACGGCGTCTTCTGCAACACGCATTCGCCGGGTTCGAGGGCGTACTCCTCCTGCATCCACAGCAGCCGGTTGACCACACCGCGGTGCGGCACGGGGACGCCCTTGGGGGTGCCGGTCGAGCCGGAGGTGTAGATGACGTACGCGATGTCGGCGGGGGTGCCGGCGGGCAGCGGTCCGTCCGCCTCGGGGAGGGCGGGCGGCACCTCGTCGACGGCGATGATCCGCGCGCCGGTCCCGGCCGGCCCGTCGGCGAGCCCCGCGGTCGTCAGCACGGTGGTGACGGCCGCGTCCTCGATCTGGAAGGCGACGCGCGCCTCGGGCAGTCCGGGGTCCAGCGGCAGATAGGCGCCGCCGGCCATGAGGACGGCGAGCAGGGAGACGGCCAGGTGCACCGACCGCTCCTGGTACACGCCGACGACCGCGCCCGGCGCCACGCCCTGCTCGCCGAGGTGCCGGGCCAGCCGGCGGGCCCGGCCGACGAGTTCCCGGTAGGTCAGCGCCGTCGTGCCGTCCGTGGCGGCCACGGCGTCGGGGGCGCGGCGGGCCTGTGCCTCGACCAGCTCGTGCAGCCGGGCGCCCGGGGCGTACTCGCGTCCGCGCGGGGCGCCCGCGGCGAGCACCGCGCGGCGCTCGTCCTCGTCGGTCGACGGCAGCCGCCCGACCGGCAGTTCCGGTCCGGTGAGCGCGGCGCGCAGCAGGGTGAGCAGCCGGCGGCTGTGCGCGGCGGGGGCGCCGGCGGGGTGCCGCTCGGGGCCGGCGTCGGCGTTCAGCCGCACCCGGTCGCCGCGGGCGTCGGCGAAGATGTCGAACCGCAGGTCGTCCACCGGTCCGGAGGACAGGTGGTGCGCGGTGCTCGGCACGCCCCCGAAGGACACCTCGGCGTCGAAGGTGACCACGTTGACCGTGGTGCCGGCGAGCTGTTCGCGCCGCCCCTCGGGGAACAGCTCGCGGTGCAGCCACTCGCCGCGGTAGCGCTGGTGGCGCAGGGCGAGACCGAGCTCCCGGGACACGCCGGCGGCCACCTCGGCGAAGGAGGCGGCGCGGGGCACGGCGATGCGCAGGGGCAGCTCGTTGGCGAACATGGCCGGGGTGCCGATGGCCGCGCTGCCGGGGCGGGCCGGCATCGGCACCCGCAGCAGGGTCTCCTCGGCGCCGGTCAGCCGGGCCTGGTAGGCGGCCACGGCCGCGACGAACAGCGTGGAGGGGCGAGCCGCGAGCCGCCGTGCGGTCTCCCGCAGCAGCGCGGTGTCGGCCGGCGCGAGATCGGTGGTGCGGCGCAGCAGCCCGCCGCCCGTGGCGCCGGGGGGCCGTTCGCCGAGACTCACCGGGGCGGGCCGGTCCGCGAACCGGGCGAGCCAGTGGTCGCGGTCGCGGGCGAAGGCGGGCGTACCGGGGTAGGCCGCGTCCTCGGCGACCAGGTCGCGCAGGGGCAGGGTGCGTACGGCGGGGGGTTCGGCACCGGCCGCGAGCGCGGTGTAGACGGCGGCGATGCGCCGGACGTGGACCGTGTGACCGAGCCCGTCCATCACCACGTGGTGGTAGCGCAGATACAGCAGCCAGCTGTCGGCGGACTCCCGGACGAGCACGTGCCGGACCAGCGGACCGGCCGTCAGCTCCACCGGCCGGGCGAGATCGGCGCGCATCCACTCCTCGGCCGCGGCCCGGGGATCGCCGGCGGCCGACAGGTCGAGCACGTCGAGGGGAGCGGCCTCGGCCACGGGCAGCACGGTCTGACCCGGCCCGCCGCCGTTCCGGCCGGGGCCGGCGCCGTCGTCCAGCCGCACGCGCAGCGCCTCGGCCTCGGCGACCGCGACCGCCACCGCCCGGCCGAGCAGCCCGGCGTCCACGGGGCCGTGGATCTCCAGATAGCTGGCGCAGTTGTAGCGCGGGTCTCCCGGGCTCAGCCGCTGTGCGGCCCACACGCCCGACTGCGCGGCGGTCAAGGGCAGGCGAATGCCCCGGTCGGCGTCTCGCATGTCGATGTGACTCTCCCCCGTAGAGATCGCTTCGAGGCCCGCCGGACGCACTCCGTGGACCGTTCCAAGCTGCCAAAGGATCTGGTAATCAGCCACTACTTGTTCGAGTAGTTGACGGGCCGGAGGGGCGTGGGATATAGCGCCGCGCGGAGTAAGGAATCAGCCGCCCGCTCGTCTCAAAAGTGCGGCCGTGCATGGGATTTCCTTTACCTGCGTCCGTTAATGTCTGCGGCGGCGTTCGCGGCGCCGTGCCGTGTGCAGACGGGCCGGGACGCCGGTTGTGCCGACGCACACGGGGGAGAAGTAATGGATCTGTACGGCCGTGTCCATGAGCAATGGGTAATACGCCAGCGTTTACAGCGGATACGACGTGGGCATAGCAATCTGGTTCTTCTCCGTGCGCCCAGAGGGTACGGAAAGACCGCTTTGCTGGATCGAATTTCGGACACCGCGCGACGGGCCGGTTTCGATGTGGTGAAAGGCCCTGTGGCGCAGCACAGGAGGGTGTTGCTGGCGGCTTCTTTCGGGGCCGCGGCGACCGGTTTTCAGACATTCTCGGGCGCGGCCGGCCAGGACCTCGCGGCCCCCGGGCCGGACCTCCTGGACGAGGTCCTCGGAGCGCCGTCCCGCGCCGCCTCCCGGCCCCTGCTCATCGCCCTGGACGACGTCCCCTGGGACGACCCCGACGTCCTCGCCGCCCTGCGCGGGCTGCCCGCCGCCCCCACCGCCCGCCGGGTGCTGTGGCTGCTGGCGGGCGCCGGAGGCCCGGGCCCGCACGCGCTGTTCCAGCGTTCCGACGCCGTCGGGCTGGTGCTCGGTCCGCTGCGCCGCCGCGACGCGCTGCGGATGGCCGCGGACCGGCTCGGCGGAGCGCCGGACGCCTCGGTGGAGCGGCTGGTCACGGCCTGCGGCGGGCATCCCGCCCTGCTGGGGGCCGTACTGGAGGAACTGGTCGCCCGGGCCGGCCACCGGGTGAGCGGCGGCGTCGCCGGGCTGACGCCGACAGCCCTGTCGCCGCCCGTGGTGACCACGCTGCTGCGCGCGGACCCCCGGCTCTCCGGCCCGACCCGCGAGCTGCTGCCGGCGATCGCCGCACGGCAGCTCCCGCCGCGTCTGAGCGAGCTGATGAGCCTCCCGGACGGCCGGACGGCGTCCGTGCTGGGCTGCGTGCGGGAGGCGGTGGACGCCGGTGTGCTCGTCCTCGACGGCGACCGGCTGCGCTTCCGCCACCCCCTGCTGCACCAGGCCGCCGACCTCCTGCGGGAGGAACGGCCGGCGGACGCGGCGCGAAGCGGCCCGCTGAGCCCCACCGAGCAGGCCATCACGCGCTTCGTCGCAGCGGGCCTGACGAACCGTCAGATAGCGTCCCGCGTCAACCTGTCGCCCCACACCGTCAACTTCCACCTCCGGAAGATCTTCCAGAAGCTCGGCGTCTCCTCACGGGTCGAACTGGTGGGCACCCGACTCCACCTGCTCCGCCCCGCCTTCGACGCCGGCCTCACGTCCCCCACCCACGAGAGCAGGCCCGCACATGCAGGATGACAAGTCCGTCTCCGTCACCGACAGGAGCGAGACGGCGGACACCGCGACGGACGGCACCGGCGACGGCCCGCCACCGCCCACGCCCGCCCGGGTCAAGGCGATGGTCCTGGTCGCGATGGCCGCCACCTTCATGGCGATGATGGACTCCTACATCGTCAACGTCGCCATCCCGTCCATCCGCACCGACCTCGGCGCCTCGGTCTCCGCCGCCGAGATGACGGTCGGCGGCTACATCCTCGTGTACGGCCTGTTCCTGGTCACCGGCGGCCGGCTCGGCGACATCGTGGGCTACAAGCGGATGTTCCTCGCCGGCCTCGGCCTGTTCACCGTCGCCTCCCTGTGCTGCGGCGTCGCGCCGAACCCCGAGACCCTGATCGCGTTCCGCTGCCTCCAGGGCTTCGCGGCGGCGCTGTTCTTCCCCCAGATCCTCTCCATCATCCAGACCACGTTCGAGGGAGCCCGGCGCGACCGCGCCCTCGCGCTGTTCGGCGTCACCATCGGACTGGCCGCGATCACCGGCCAGCTGATCGGCGGGGTCCTGGTCCACCTCGACCTCTTCGGCTGGGGCTGGCGCCCGATCTTCCTGGTCAACCTGCCGCTGGGCCTGGCCGCCATCGCCGGCGCCGCACTGACCATGCCCGGGGTCCAGGGCTCCGGGCGGGCCCGGCTGGACCTGCCGGGCGTCGGCCTGCTCACGCTGGCCCTGCTCCTGCTGTCCTTCCCGCTGGCCGAGGGCCGCACGGCGGGCTGGCCCGTGTGGTGCTTCGTGATGATGGTGCTGTCCCTGCCGTGCTTCGTCGCCTTCGGCTGGTGGCAGCGCAAGCTGTCCGGCAGCGGCGGCCAGCCCCTGATCAGCCCGCCTCTGCTGCGGCTGCGCGCCTACCGCTCGGGCAACGCGCTGTTCCTCGCGTTCTTCGCGTGCAACGCCGGACTGTTCTTCGTCCTCGCCGTCCAGCTCCAGACCGGCCTCGGCTACTCGGCCCTGGAGTCCGGCCTCCTCTTCGCCCCGCTCGGCGTCGCGTTCACCGCCACCTCGCTGGCCCTGCCCAAGATCATGCCGAAGCTCGGCCTGCACGTCCTGACCGCCGGATACGGCCTCAACGCCCTCGGCTACCTCGTCCTGCTCCTCACCGCACTCGCCGCCGGCGACTCACTGTCCGGACCGATGATGATCCCGTCCCTCGTGGTCATCGGCGTCGGCCAGGGACTGGGCGTCAGCCCCCTGCTCGGCGCCGCCCTCACCGGCGTACCGCCCCAGGAGGCCGGCAGCGCGGCGGGCGTCCTGGAGACCGTGGGCCAGCTGGGCATGTCCGTGGGCATCACCCTGGTCGGCCTCCTGTACTTCACCACCCTGGGAGACGGCACCACACAGCACGCCTACGCGCACGCCTTCACGGTGACCCTGGTCCTGAACCTCCTCCTGTCCCTCCTGGCGGTGGCCTTCGTACCACCCCTGCGCAAGGCGGCGGCTGCGGCGGGCTGAGGGGGCTACGCGTTGCGCCCGGCCCGGGCAGCGGTGGGGCGGTACGCGGTGTACGAGCGCGGACCGAGCCGTTCCAGCCACGCGTCCCCGGCCACGGCGTAGGCGAGTACCGGATGGTGCCAGGTCCGGAAGTCCGCCAGCGTCTGGTGCAGGGCCCAGCGCGTCCACTGCCCGGCGGGGGACTGTCCGTCGCCGTCCTCGTCGGCTTCCTCGTGGCGCAGGAGCCCCGCGACGAGTTCACCGAGGGGCATGGTCTGCCGGCCGCCGACCAGTGGCCCAAAGAGCTCGTCCACCCGGACCTCCGTCCGGCACGAGGCCAGGGACTCCAGCCAGTTGGTCTCGAAGAACACCTGGCTGGAGCCGCTCTCGAGCCCACGGTAGGCGTGCTCGCGAGCCAGGATCGTGCTCCGGGCCGCCGTCGTCCGCGGCAGGGCCATGCCGGCGACCCCCTCCAGCGCGAGAATCTTCGGCGCGATGATCTGGTCCCGGGCCGGCTGTGCCGCGTGGTGCAGATCGGTGCGTACCCCGTCGGTCAGCCCCACGGTGTAGTAGGGGAGCGGATGGCCGGCGCCGACGGGCCGGCTGCCCTGGCGCGCCGCCGCCTCGTTGTAGACGTCGACGGCCCCGGGGTCGCCCTGCAGGAAGCGGGGCAGCAAGCGGCCGCCGTCGGGCGGGACCAGATCGCGCGCGGCGGACAGGACGGGGGCGTCGCTGCCCACGAGTTCCAGGCCGCGCCGCAGGCAGCGCCGGAAGTAGTCCAGAAGGCTTCCCTCCCCCGTGGGTTCCGGCATGAGGTGCCGGAGCCTGCGCAGGGCCGGCTCGTGGTCCCGGGGCCGGGGCAAGGTGCGCAGTACGGCTTCCTCGTGCTTGGCGATGATGTCGCGCAGCCCCGTCGACGCCGTCGCCAGGGGGACGGCGGTGATCGCCCGGTCGGGGCCGGCCAGACTCCACATGCCGTGCCGGCGGGACGTGTCGCGGACCAGCCGCTCGACGGTCGTGGAGCGCTGCCGGGCCAGGACGGCGAGCGGCACCCGGCGGTCCAGCGCCGCGTAGTCCGCGCGGGAGAGATTCGCGAAGAGCAGCCCGTCGGGGCAGAACGCGGCGAGCGGCCGGCAGTTGGTCCAGCCCTTCTTGCTCAGGACCTCCTTGCGGAGGGCGTGGAAGTCCTGCCGCGCCGCCTTCCCGCGGGCGACTCCCGCGTTGTCGATGTCGTCGATGACGTAGGTCCCGGCGCCGCGGAACGCGAAGGCGATCGCCAACGAGATCGTCCACGGGCTCTGGTACAGGGCGAGCGGAGGAATCTCCGAGGGCGCCACATCGGCCAGTTCCAGGCCGTTGAGCGGATCCGCCTGGTCGGCAGGGGTCGTCGAGCTCATGCGTGGTCCACTTCCTGCGGTCGCGAGTGGAACGGGAACTCGACGCCCGCCCCGTCCTGCCGCGCTGACCGGTAGGCGGCCCAGGAGAGCGCGAGGTCCTGCCAGGGCAGGCCGACCGGGGAGTACACGGTCACCTCCTCGGCGTCGGTCCTCGCCGGTACGGTCCCGTCGATGATCTGGCCCAGGACGCCCGCGGCATCCCCGCGCTCCAGTTCCGCGCTGCCCAGCGCGCCCGACTCCATGGCCAGGTCGAGGTCGTCCACGATGAGCCGCGCCTGCCGCAGCACCTGGCGATCGAGTTCCTGCTTGCCCGGCTCGTCCGCTCCCAGCGACGTGAGGTGACAACCGGGCCGGAGGTCGCCGAGGTGCAGCAGCGGGCGGCGGGACCAGGTCGCGGTGACGATGCTGTCGCACGCGCGGGCGACCGCTCGCGCGCTGTCGACGACCCGGCACTCGAGTCCGGCCCGCTGCCAGACCTCGGCCATCCGGTGCGCACGTGAGCTGTCGGCGTCGTGAAGGACGACTCGCTCCAACGGGCGCAGCCGGCTCAGCCCGTGCAGGGTCATGGCAGCCTGGGCTCCGGCGCCGACGATCCCCACGGTGCGGGTCTCTGCCGGGCTGAGCAGGTCGGTGGCCAGAGCAGCCGACAGCCCCGTCCGCCACGCGGTCACGAAGGCGGAGTCGAGCAGCGCGAGCAGCTTCCCCGTCCTCAGGTCGTGGAGACAGACGACGCCGGAGATCGCCGGGTCTGCGTCGGGGAACTTCGCGTTCACCTTGACCGTGTAGGCGGGGACGCCCGGCAGCAGTCCCGGCAGCAGTACGGCGATGCTGCCGGGCGACGACGGCAGGGCCTGGCGGACGCGCTGCGGTGACGCCTGGGGGGCGAGCGCTGCGACGAAGCCCTCGCGCAGCGCCTGGACTGCGGCCTGCGGCGTGAGCAGCCGCTCCAGTTCGCCGGCACCGAGCAGAAGAGTCATCGGGCACCCTTTCCGGAGACCGAACCCGACCATACGCAGCCCGCGACCGCGACGCCCAGGGCCGTGGAGACGAGGCCGGCGATCAGCAGCGCCGTGTCGACACCGAGGAACCTGTTGAGCACCACGGCCGAGACGGCGCTGCCGAGGAACGCGCCGGCGTAGGCGATGGACCTGCACGTCCCGGCGACGCGCCCGAGCAGTTCTCCGGGCACGAGGGTCTGGCGGAGGGCACGCCAGTAGACGGTGTACAGGACGGTGCCGGTGGCGAACGCGACCTGTGCGGCCACGACGGCCGCCAGAGAGGTGAGGACTCCCGTACCGGCCACTGCCAGGCCCTGCAGAGCGACGGACATCCCCATGACCGCGAGGTAACCGCGGGACGGGGCCTTCCAGGAGAGCAGGAGCGCGACGGCGACGGACACCACCCCGGACACCGCGAACACGAGCCCCACCGTGCCGGCTCCGAGGCCGAGACCGTTCCGCATGCGGTAGACCACCATGGGTTCGTACGCGCCGAAGACGAAGTTGACCACCGTGCTCGTGAGAACGCCGGCCCGCACCGCGGTGTTGCCGGAGACGAGGTACCGCAGTCCCGTGGTGAGATCCCGCCACTGGCCCGCGAGGCCCGCGACGGCGGGCGCCGCGGAGCGCGCCGGAGAGGTGATGCGGTGGAGCAGCAGACAGGCCACGGCGAAGGAGAGGCTGTTGAACAGAACGGTCTGTTCGGGGGCCAGGTGACTGACGGCGAACCCCGCGACCGCGGGGCCCAGCACCACACAGGCCGTTCGCGAGGCCTCGGTGGCGGCGTTCGCGCGCGCCAGCGCGTCGGGCGGGACGAAGTGGGGCAGAGAGCTGTCGAAACTCGCCGCGGCCACCGGGGCCATGACGCCCAGCAGCACGGCGGTCGTGGCCAGGCCCACGACGCTGACACCTGTGGCGGAGAACACCGCGTAGGCCAGCAGCAGTGTCAGGGCCGAGCACAGGTAACACAGGCGGAGCAGCCTGACCCGGTCCTGACGGTCCGCCAGCACGCCGCCCCAGACGCCCATGAAGACCTGCGGAAGCAGCGCGCAGGCGTAGACGAGGCTCATCGCCGCGGCCGTCCCACCCACCTGGTAGACGATCAGAGGCACGGCCAGGGTGTAGAACTCGTCCCCGGCGACATTGACCGTGTACGCGGCCCAGAGTCGGGCGAAGCGGCCCGTCGGAGCGCTCGCCGGCGGGTGGGACTTCGGAATCGGCTGTGTCGTCACAGGCTGAAGTAGTCGACCTTCAGACGAGGGATGTAGTTGGACACGTCCGAGTAGTACAGGATGATCCCGTCGTTGTACTGGTCGAACGAGTGCTTCAGGTCGTGCAGGTTGTTGACCGCGCGGTGCGCCTGCTCGGCGGGAATGTGCTTGCGTCCCTCCAGAGCCTCCTCGAGCAGGCCGGTGTGGTTCGCCTCGACGTCCGTCCTGACGTGGGAGACCAGCGGTTCGAGGCAGTCCTTCGGGTATCCGTAGGCCTCGGCCAGCCGTTGCAGGGTCTCGGCGCCTTCGATCGTCTCCGTGCCGCGGGCCTCGAAGAGCTTCGTGCACGCCAGGTACCCGAGCGTGTCCTCGCGCGCGATCTCGCAGAGGTTGTTGGTCCACGACCAGGTGCCGATGATGGGGTGAGCGTTCTCGACCTCTTCCTTGGACAGACCCATGCGGATCAGGCTGTCCCGGGCCATCCAGGCGTGGTCGTACTCCTCGGCGAGGTACTCCGAGAGCAGCCTCTTCCACTGCGGGTCCGAGCAGTGGGCAATGGCCGTGGAGATGTGACGACTCGCCGAATTGATGTAGTGGTACGTTTCCATGATGAGTCCCAGGAGCACCTCTTTGCGGTATTCCTGGTTCTCCAGGCCGGACCACAACCGGTGGTAGCCGATCTGTTCGGTCCACATGGCCGTTGATTTGTCGATCTGCTTGAGGAACACATCGACGGGGATATTCTCGAGGCCGGGGTTCTCCTCGCGCAGCAGGCCCTGCTCCGCGAATGCGTTGACTATCCCGAGCACGTCTTCCGGCGTGACGTTCGTGATCTCCGAGATCTGCTGGACCGTGTGCCGTCCGTCCAGGTAGCGCTTGAGGTTCAGGAAGTCCTTGAGCTGCGCACCGTGCTGCTCCAGCTGGAAGTGCTGGTCGCCGACGATCATCAGCACGTCGTCTCCGCTGCTGGGCACGAAGAAGGTGCAGTGCCTGAGGCGCGGTCGGAATTCGAGGTCACGCTTGAGCATGCAGCAGTCCTTTCGTCGCGAAATGGAGGGGAGGCCCGTGAGGCGCCTCCCCTCCATTACTGATGAGCGTCAGCCACAGAGAACGGCGCCGGCGACCTTGCTCATGGCGGGCTTCTCGACGGGCTTGATGGTGATGGACATAAGGACCACCTCGATCTCTCTGCGAGAAAAAGGGCCGGGGTTCCGGCCCGCGAAAAAATTACCCACGGCCGTATGTTGAATCAATACCAACAAACGGAATAGGGGGTTCTGTTGGCTCGATCGCCTCACTGCGAACACCTGTGTGCCGCTCTTTGCGCCGGTTTGGCCGGGCCGGGGCGAAGGCGGACGCCCGGGGGCTTGGCGTGAAAACGGCGGCAACGGCGCCCGCCCCACCGGCCGCCGACCCGTCCTGGGGGCCGGTTGGGCCCGGGCGCGCGTTCGGGTGACCACGGTGGGCTTAGCGCACTGTTGCAAGCGGCTGCTTGCAATAGTTAGCACGCTGGTGCATGGTGGAGGCATGGCTTCGCTCAACGTCGGCAGTCTCGGTGAGTACCTGCGCGAGCAGCGGCGCAACGCGCAGCTGTCGTTGCGGCAGCTCGCCGATGCCGCGGGGGTGTCGAATCCGTACCTGAGCCAGATCGAGCGCGGGCTGCGCAAGCCGAGTGCGGAGGTGCTCCAGCAGGTCGCCAAGGCCCTGCGGATCTCCGCCGAGACGCTGTACGTGCGCGCCGGGATCCTCGACGCGGAACGGGACCGGGAAGAGGTGGAGACGCGTGCGGTCGTCCTCGCCGATCCCACGCTGAACGAGCGGCAGAAGCAGGTGCTGCTCCAGATCTACGACTCCTTCCGCAAGGAGAACGGGTTCGGGACCGACGACGCCCCCGCCGGCGGCACCGAGAGCGGCCCCGGCGGCTCCATACCCGGCAGCCGCCCCCGTACGAGCGGCGGCAGCGACGCCGACCCGCGGCGGACGGCCGGATGAGCCGGAGCGAGCGGCCGACCGGCCGGAAGCGGGACCACCGAACGACCCTCAGCCGACAGCATTCCGGGAGGACCAGCACCATGGCCATCACCGACGACCTGCGCAAGACCTTCAGCGACCCCACCCCGCTCTACTTCGCCGCCGGCACCGCCGACCTCGCCTTCCAGCAGGCCAAGAAGGTGCCGGTACTGGTGGAGCAGCTGCGCACCGAGGCCCCGGCGCGCATCGAGGCCGTGCGCAACACCGACCCGAAGGCCGTCCAGGAGAAGGCGACGGCCCGCGTCAAGGAGACGCAGGGCACCCTGCAGACCAAGGTCAACGAGCTCCTCGGCTCCCTCGACGCCGACTTCAAGAAGCTCGGCGAGACCGCCCAGGACCTCGCGCTGCGCGGTGTCGGCGTCGCGGCCGAGTACGCCGTCAAGGCCCGCGAGACCTACGAGAAGGTCGCCGAGCACGGCGAGCAGGCCGTGCGCACCTGGCGCGGCCAGGCCGCCGACGGCATCGAGGACCTCGCCGAGGGCGTGGAGGAGGTGGCCGTGGCCGTCGAGCCGAAGCCCGAGGCCGTCACGGTCACGGAGGAGAAGCCGGCCGCGCCGAAGAAGACGCCGGCCGCCCGCAAGGCTCCGGCGGCGAAGAAGACTCCGAACGGCACCACCGCGCCCGCCGCCAAGAAGACGACGCCGCCCGCCAAGTAGGAGAGAAGCGCACAAGGAGATACCGGGCCGGGCACCCTTGGGGTGTCCGGCCCGTTCTCCGGGTACGGTGACCGCGTAAGGACGACCCGAGTCTGGTGGTGGACGTTGTGCTGATGCAGGGGTTCGCAGGCTTCATGTGGCTGCTGAGCACCGCCCTGATCGTTTTCAGCGGCTTCGCGTTGATCGACGCCGCCACGCGCCGGGAGGACGCCTACCGAGCGGCCGACAAGAAGACCAAGCCGTTCTGGCTGATCGTCCTCGGCCTCGCGTTCGTGGTGAACCTGCTGTTCCCGATCCTGTCGTTCCTGCCGATCATCGGTCTCGTCGCGACGATCGTGTACATGGTCGACGTGCGGCCCGTGCTGCGCGGCCTGCCCGGCGGCGGCCGCAACAGCCGCCGCGGCTCCAGCAGCGACGGCCCGTACGGCCCGTACAACGGCGGGCGCTGACCCCCGCGCCGCCCTCCGGGGCGGCCACGGCGGTCAGGGGACGCGGTCCAGCAGCAGGACGGCCACGTCGTCCGTCAGCTCACCGCCGTTGAGGTCGCGGACCTCGTTCACCGCGGTCTGGATGAGTTCCTCGCCGCGCAGCCCGTCGGCGAAGCGGCGGCGGACCATCTCCACCATGCCGTCCTGGCCGAGCCGCTCGCGGCCCTCGCCGATGTGGCCCTCGATCAGGCCGTCGGTGTAGAGCATCAGGCTCCACTCGGCGCCCAGCTCCACCTGCATGCGCGGCCAGCGCGCGCCCGGCAGCAGCCCGAGCGCCGGGCCGTTGTTGTCGTACGGCAGCAGCCGGGCGGGCATGCCGGGGCCGGCGATCAGCGGTGCCGGGTGACCCGCCAGGCACAGGCCGGCGCGGCGCCCGTCCGGCGCGATGTCCACGGTGCACAGCGTCGCGAAGATCTCGTCGTCCGAGCGCTCGTGCTCCAGCACCTGCTGGAGCGTGCCGAGCAGCTCGTCCCCGCACAGCCCCGCCAGGGTCAGCGCACGCCAGGCGATCCGCAGCTCCACGCCGAGCGCCGCCTCGTCCGGGCCGTGCCCGCAGACGTCGCCGATCATGGCGTGCACGGTGCCGTCCGGGGTGCGGACCACGTCGTAGAAGTCACCGCCGAGCAGGGCGCGGGAGCGGCCCGGCCGGTAGCGGGCGGCGAACCGCAGCGGCGAGCCGTCCAGCAGCGGCGTCGGCAGCAGGCCGCGTTCCAGGCGCGCGTTCTCCTGCGCGCGCAGCCGGCCCTCGGCCAGCCGCCGCTCCGCCGAGTCGGACCGCTTGCGCTCGACGGCGTAGCGGATGGCGCGGCTCAGCAGCCGGCCGTCCAGCTCGTCGCGGAACAGATAGTCCTGCGCGCCGACCGCCACCGCCTCCGCGCCGCGCTCGGCGTCGCTGGAGGAGGTGAGCGCGAGCACGGCGTGCCGGGGCGCCATCTCCAGTACGTGCTTGAGCACCGCCAGCTCGTCGTCGTCGCCCTCGCCGTCGCCCGAGCGCGCCGGGGCCGACAGGGCGAGGTCCAGCAGGATGCAGTGGACGTCGTCGGTCAGCAGCCGCTCGGCCTCGGTGAGGTTGCGGGCCGTGCGGACCCGGATCGGCTTCCCGGCCTGGTCGAGCAGGTCCGGCACGATCGGCGAGCCGGCCGGGTCGTCCTCGATCAGCAGCAGCGTCAGGTTGGTGGGCGTGGTGCCGGGTGCGGTGCTCTCTCGCCGGTCCGTGGTCTTCTCGCGCTTCTCCGTCGGGTTCTCTCGCTCACGGGTGGGGTTCTCGGCCGGGTTCGTCCCGGGCGGGGCCTGTTCCGGGGAACGGCCGCTCCGCGGGGACGCGGCGGGCGCCTGACCACACTCCGCGGCCGGGATCGCCCTCTGCCGCGGTACGGGTACGGGCATCGTCTGGGTTCCTTCCCTCCCCCCGAGGGCATGGCGGGGCGAGGGACCTCGACCCACCGACGGGGACCATAGCGGGTGTCGGCGCCGCTGCGGAATGGTCCACAACACGTCGGACGGCCATCGGCCGCTGTCATATGCCGCGTTCCCTACCGCAGTTGGACACCTCGACCGACGTGCGGGGATGACGAACGTCACGCGGGCGGCGGGCCCGGCGTGCGCTGGGTCACGTGGGCGGCGTCACTACCGCGGGCACCCCCACGGCGCGGACCGCGTGGCCCGCGCCGCCCCGCGGGCCGTGTCGTCGAGCGGCCTGCGTCACCGCGCGGGCCCGGCCGCCGTGTCCGGCCGCACCACGCCGAGGATCGGCATCGTGCCCGCCCCCGCGATCGTCACCGTGCGCCCGGGACGCGGGGCGTGGACGACCTTGCCGTCGCCGACGTACATCCCGACGTGGCTGGCGTCTTCGAAGTAGATGATCAGATCGCCGGGGCGCATGTCCTTGATGTCGACGTGCCTCAGCTGCTGCCACTGCTGCTGCGAGGTGCGGGGGATCGCCCGTCCGGCCGCCACCCACGCCTGCGAGGTCAGACCGGAGCAGTCGTACGCCTTGGGGCCCTCGGCGCCCCACTGGTACGGCTTGCCGATCTGGGCGGTGGCGTACTCCACGGCCTTCCTGCCCTGCTCGGTCGCGTCGGCGTCGAGGTCCTCGATGACGCCGGAGCCGAGCCAGGCCGCCTGGGCCTTCTCCTGGGCCAGCTTCTCCAGCCGGGCGAGGCGCTCCTTCTCCTCCTGCTCCAGCTCGGACTCGAGCTTCTCGGCCGCCGCGATCTGCCCCTCGATCTTCTTCTGGGCCTTCGCCTTGGCCTTGCGGTTCGCCTCCAGCTTCTTCCACTGGGCGGAGGCGTCCGCCTGGTAGGTCCTCAGGTCCTCCTGGGTGCGGGTCATCTCGCCGATCAGGCCCTTGGTGGCGCGCTGGCCCTGCATCACCCGGCCGGTGTCGTCGAGGAACTCCTCGGGGTCCTCGCTCAGCATCAGCTTTGCCTCGTCGGACAGCCCGCCGGTGCGGTACTGGGCGCGTGCGGCGGCTCCCGCGCGGTCCTTGAGGCGGTCCAGCTTCTGCTGCCCCTCGACGATCTTCTTGGCCAGCGCGACGATCTCGGCGGACTGCTGCCGCGCCTTCTCCTCCGCGGCGTTGTACTCCTCCGTGGCCGAGGCCGCCGCGCGGTAGAGCTTGTCCAGCTTCTTGCGCACGGCCTCCAGGTCCTTGCCGGGGGCCGGGGCGGGCGACGGGGTCGCGGAGGCCGTCGGTGACGGAGTGGGGTCCGGGGCCGCGAACGCCGTGCCCGGGGCGGCCAGCACGGTGACCGCGCAGACCACGGTCACGGCGGCGGTCGTCAAGCCACGCTTCCCCGTACGCATACCTCGCCCCCAAAACTGATTAACCGTCAGTAACATCGGTCGCTCGAGGGATCGTGCCATGCCGGCGCGGAAAGCGACAGAGGGGCCACTTCCGGGGGTTGTGGAGGGCTTCCCCCCGCTTGCCCCGGCTTTGGCGTGGCTTCCGCCCGGTCCCCGCCTGCTTCCTCGGCTCTTCCTTCCCCTCCTCCGATGCCCCGGTGCGGCACTCCCTGCGCTGTGTGACGAACGCCGCACGGAGATCGTTCCCGCGACTCGCCGCACGCCGCACGCCGCACGCCGCTCGCCGCTCGCCGGTCGTCGCCGGCCGCTCGCGTTCCGCCGCTCAGCCGCGCGGGGCCAGCGCCTCCCAGCGCACCGTCACTTCGCCCTGCCGCCACCGCGCCGGACCGTCCGTCACCGGCCAGTCGGCGCGCAGGTCCCGTACCGCCCGCATCCAGCGCTGCCGGGCGCCGTAGGAGGCGTAGGGCGCCGCGGCGGCCCAGGCGTGGTCGAAGTCGCGCAGGAAGGCGTGCACCGGCTCACCGGGGACGTTGCGGTGGATGAGCGCCTTGGGGAGCCGTTCGGCCAGGTCGGAGGGGCGGTCGAGCGAGCCGAGCCGGGTCGCGAAGGTGACCGTGCGCGGCCCCTCGGGGCCGAGCGCGACCCACACGTGCCGCCGCCCGATCTCGTCGCAGGTGCCCTCGACCAGGAGCCCGCCCCGGGAGTGCGGTGACGCCGGCGCGAGCCGCGCGCACAGCCGCTCCCAGACGGCGGCGACCTCGTCCTCGTCGTACTGGCGCAGCACGTTCGCCGCGCGGATCAGCGACGGGGGCCGGGAGACCGGGACCTCGAAGCCGCCGTGCCGGAAGACGAGCCCCTCGCGCGCGTACGGCTCGGCCGCCGCCACCCGCGCCGGGTCGATCTCGACGCCCACCATGCGGGTGCGCGGCGCGACCGTGCGCAGCCGGTGCAGCAGCTCGACGGCGGTCCAGGGGGCGGCGCCGTAGCCGAGGTCGACGGCGACGGGGTCGGTGGCGCGGCGCAGGTCGGCGCCGTGCGTGGCCGCGATCCAGCGGTCCATGCGGCGCAGCCGGTTCGGGTTCGTCGTCCCACGCGTGACCGTCCCCACGACGGGGGCCCGCCCGCTCGGGCGACGCCGAGCGTGGGAGAGGGCGGTGGGGCGGGCTGTCATGTGTACGAGGGTATGCGGGGGCCGGGCGCCCCCTTCCCGGACTCGATGGGCTAACGATGTTAGCCTTAGGTGCGCGCCAATGACGTCAGCCAGTGCGGGAACCCCCCTCCGCCACTGCCGCCGCGCACCGTGACCGCGTACGAAGGAGGGCCCAGCGTGGCCGACCGTCTGTCCCCCCGGGCCCGTGAGATCGCCGCGGAGGCGCGCGTCCTCCTGGAGGAGTCCGGGCCCGCCGCGCTCACCCTGCGGGCGCTCGCCGAACGTCTCGGCATCAAGGCGCCCTCCCTCTACAAGCACTTCCCGGACAAGAAGGCCGTCGAGACCGAGCTGGTCGCCCAGTTCCTCGCCGAGGCCGCCGAGGCCATGGAGGCCGCCGAGGCGCGCGAGCCCGGCTCGCCGGTGGCGCTGGCGCGGGCGTACCGGACCTATGCGCTCGCCCATCCCCACCTGTACTGCCTGGCCAACGAGCGCCCCCTGCCGCGCGCCGCCCTCCCGGCCGGCCTGGAGGACCGGGCCGCCGCGCCGGTGCTGCGGGCCTGCGGGGGGGACGGGGACCTGGCGCGCTCGCTCTGGGCCTTCGCGCACGGGATGGTCGTCCTCGAGATCCACGGCCGGTTCCCGCCGGGCGCGGACCTGTCCGAGGCGTGGAGGAAAGGAGCGGAGGCCCTCGCGAAGGCAGGGGAGGCCCGCGTGAAAGGGGCGGACGGTGATGTGAAGGGGGCGTAGGGCGACGCAGAGGGGTCAGGGCTCCTCGCACGCGCCCGGCCCTCGAACGGTTGAGCGATATGCGGTAATGATTCGGTAAAGGGCGGGGAACCGGAAATGGAGCACCGTCGACCGGTGTTCCCACCCCTTGGAGGGCGGCGCGTGTCCTCCGACCGGCATGCCCGCAGCGAGGAGGAACGGCTCGTGAGCCAGTACGTCAGCAGGCTCGGGCGTCGCTCACCGGCGGCCGCCCCGCGGCTGCGGCTGCATCGCAGGCCCCGCCGCGTCGCCATGCTCTCCGTGCACACCTCACCGCTCCACCAGCCCGGCACCGGCGACGCCGGCGGCATGAACGTCTACATCGTGGAGCTCGCCCAGCGCCTCGCCGCGATCAACATCGAGGTCGAGATCTTCACGCGCGCGACGACCGCCGCCCTTCCGCCCGCCGTCGAACTGGCCCCCGGCGTCCTCGTCCGGCACGTCGACGCCGGACCCTACGAGGGTCTCGCCAAGGAGGAGCTCCCGGCCCAGCTGTGCGCCTTCACCCACGGCGTGATGCAGGCCTGGGCCGGCCACCGCCCCGGCTACTACGACCTCGTCCACTCCCACTACTGGCTCTCCGGCCACGTCGGCTGGCTCGCCGCCCAGCGCTGGGGCGCGCCCCTGGTGCACGCCATGCACACCATGGCCAAGGTCAAGAACGCCAACCTGGCCGACGGCGACACCCCGGAACCGGCCGCCCGCGTCATCGGCGAGACGCAGATCGTCGCCGCCTCCGACCGGCTGATCGCCAACACGGCCGAGGAGGCCGACGAACTCGTCCGGCACTACGCCGCCGACCGGGCCAAGGTCGCCGTCGTCCACCCCGGCGTCAACCTCGACCGGTTCCGCCCCGCCGACGGCCGCGCCGCCGCCCGCGCCCGCCTCGGCCTGCCGCAGGACGCCCTGATCCCGCTCTTCGCCGGCCGCATACAGCCCCTCAAGGCGCCCGACGTCCTGCTGCACGCCGTCGCCGTCCTCCTCGACGAACGCCCCGAGCTGCGCTCCCGCATCGTCGTCCCCGTCGTCGGCGGCCCCAGCGGCAGCGGCCTCGCCAAGCCCGAGGGCCTGCAGAAGCTCGCCGCGCGGCTCGGCATCGCCGACGTCGTGCGGTTCCGCCCGCCGGTCGGGCAGGAGCAGCTCGCCGACTGGTTCCGGGCCGCATCCGTGCTGGTCATGCCGTCCTACAGCGAGTCCTTCGGCCTGGTCGCCATCGAGGCGCAGGCCACCGGAACGCCCGTGCTCGCCGCCGCGGTCGGCGGGCTCCCGGTCGCCGTGCGCGACGGGCACACCGGCCGGCTCGTCCAGGGCCACGACCCCGCCGCCTACGCGCGCGTGCTGCGCGACTTCGCCGACCGGCCGGACCTCGTCACCCGCATGGGCGACGCCGCAGCCCGGCACGCCCAGTCCTTCGGCTGGGACAGCGCCGCCGCGGCGACGGCCGACGTCTACACGGCCGCGACCCAGTCCCACCGCCGTCGCGTACGCTCCCACCATGGCTGAGGCACAGAAGGCGGCGCAGACCCTCGAGGGCGCCCTGAAGGACGCCGAGCTGGAGTGGGAGAGCCCCGAGCCCGGCACGTACGTCGTGAAGCTCCCCGGCACCCGCAAACTGTCGACCACGGTCTCCTTCCTCCTCGGCCGGCACTCCCTCTCCCTCAACGCCTTCGTCATCCGCCACCCCGACGAGAACGAACCGGCCGTCCACCGCTGGCTGCTGGAGCGCAACCTCAAGCTGTACGGGGTGAGCTACGCCGTCGACCGGCTCGGCGACGTCTACGTCACCGCCAAGCTCCCGCTGGCAGCCGTCACCGCCGACGAGATCGACCGGATCCTCGGACAGGTCCTGGAGGCCGCCGACGGCGCCTTCAACACCCTGCTGGAGCTGGGGTTCGCCTCCGCCATCCGCAGGGAGTACGCGTGGCGCACCTCGCGCGGGGAGTCGACGCGGAACCTGGAGGCGTTCCAGCACCTGATCGAGCGCGGCTCCGACGACTGACGCGCGGTCAGTACTGCCGCGCGCCGGTGCGGTAGCGGCCGGGCGTCACACCCACCAGCCGCTTGAAGTGCCGGGTCAGATGGGCCTGGTCGTAGAACCCGGTCGCCCCCGCCACGTCGGCCGGCGTCCGCCCCGCGAGCAGCAGCCGCCGGGCCAGGTCCACCCGGCGTGACATCAGGTACTGGTGCGGGGCGATGCCGTAGGCCGTGCTGAACGCCCGCACCAGATGGGCCGGATGGGCTGACACCAGCCCGCCGGCCTCCTCCAGGCCGACGCCCTCGACGACCCGCTCGTCCAGCAACTCCCGCAGCCGGCGGGCGAGTACGGGGTCGGGGCGCCGCGGGCGGGCCGCGTCCCGGGGCCGCAGATGGGCGTGGAGGCGCTCCCCGACCAGCGTCAGCCGGCTCTCCGCCTCCAGTTCGTCCCCGGGCCGGGCCAGCGCGGCGTGCACCTGCCCGACCCGTCGCCGCAGCACCGGGTCCCGCAGGTCGGGGGCGTCGACCGCGCGCCCGATCAGCTCGTCGCCGAGCCGGGACGCGTCCAGGTAGAGGACGCGCTTGCGGAAGCCGTCCGGGGTGGCGGGGGAGCCGTTGTGCGGCACGTGCGGCGGCAGCAGCGACACCGTGTCGTGCGGCGTGCCGTGCTCGTGCCGGTCCAGGTCGTAGCGCACGGCACCGTCGTCCACGATGAGCAGCGTCCAGGCGTCGTGGACGTGCATCGGGTAGCTGTACTCGGTGTAGTGCGCGTGGAAGACCTCGACGACGCCCGGGACCCGGGGCCGCCAGGCGGCGACGTTCCGCTGGTCGGCCATGCAAAAAACGTACAAGACCGCGCCCCGCGCCGAGCGGCAGTCTCAGGGTATGAGCACGCACGACACCGAGAGCCCCGTCCGCTTCGACACCAAGATCGCCGTCCTGCTGCGCGAGGACCTGGAGACCTGGCAGCGCCTCAACGTCACCGCCTTCCTGGTGAGCGGCCTGGGCACACAGATCCCCGAGGTGATCGGCGAGCCCTACGAGGACGCCGACCGGACCGCCTACCTGCCGATGTTCCGGCAGCCGGTCCTGGTCTTCGAGGGCACGAAGGAGACGCTGACCACGGCCCACGCGCGCGTACTGTCCCGCGCCCTGCCGCGCGCGGTGTTCACCTCCGACCTCTTCACCACGGGCAACGACCGCGACAACCGGGCGGCGGTGCGGGCGGTGCCGGCCGCGGAACTGGACCTGGTGGGGCTGGCGGTGTACGGCCCGAGGAACGCGGTGGACAAGGTCCTGAAGGGGGCGCGGATGCACCCGTGACGGGCTGCGTCAGGCGGCGCTGACCTCGGGCTTCGCGGGCGCGGGCTGCGCGGACCCCCCGGCGCCGGTGACGGGCTCGTCGTCCGGCAGCCGTCGCATCAGCGCCCCGTACCCGACGGCGGCCACCGTGCCGACGACGGCGCACATGCCCCACAGCCACTCGGCGCCCCAGTGGTCGATGACGAAGCCGGACATCAGGGGCGCGACGAGCGAGGCGACGGCCCAGGACATGGTGTACATGCCCTGGTAGCGCCCGCGCCCGTGCACGGGGGAGAGGCGCACGACCAGCCCGGTCTGCGTCGGCGCGTTCACGATCTCGGCCAGCGTCCACACGCACACGGTGAGGGCGAACACCCCGACCGACCCGGCGAAGGCGGTGAGCCCGAAGCCGTACCCGGCGAGCAGCGAGGAGACGACGAGCAGCCGCCGGGGGTCGCGGTGCTCGATGAACCGGGTGACCGGAAGCTGCAGGACGACGATCAGCACGCCGTTGACGGCGATGGCCAGGCCGAAGTCCGCGGGCGTGAACCCGGCCTCGCCCATGGCGACCGGCAGGCCGAGATAGCCCTGCTGGAAGATGAGGGCGACGAGGAAGGACAGCCCGACCACGCCCATGTAGCGCCCGTCGCGCAGCACGGTCAGGAGGGAGACGGGGCGCTCGTCGGCCGGCGCGGCGCCCCGGCCGGTCCGCTCGGGCCGCGACTCGGGCAGCTTCACGAAGACGAGGACGGCGCAGACGAGCGTCATCCCGGCCTCGATCAGGAACCCGGCGAGATAGCTGACCTCGGCGATGAACCCGGCGCCCGCGGAGGAGACGGCGAAGCCGAGGTTGATCGCCCAGTAGTTCAGCGAGAAGGCCCGGACACGGTCCTCCGGCCGCACGATGTCCGCCATCATCGCCTGCACGGCCGGCCGGGAGGCGTTGCTCGCCATGCCGACCAGGAAGGCGACGGCCGCGATGGCGACCGGGTCCCGCATGAAGCCGAGCAGCGCGACGGACAGGGCGGTCGAGGTCTGCGCGACGAGCAGCGTGGGCCGCCGCCCCAGCCGGTCGGTCATCACCCCGGCGGCCAGCGAGGACACGACCCCGCCGAGCCCGTGCAGGGCGGCGACCAGACCGGCGTACGAGGCGGAGTAGCCGCGGTCGATGGTCAGGTACAGCGCCATGAAGGTGGCGACGAACGCGCCGAGCCGGTTGACCAGGGTGCTGGTCCACAGCCACCAGAACTCGCGCGGAAGCCCGGAGACGGACTGGCGCAGGGCACGTCTGACCCCGGACACGGACATGGGACCCCCGATGACGGCTATGTAAGCGGCTCAACTGGCGAGCACAACTTACGGCTGCTCGATCGCCGCAGGCCAGTCGATTAACACTTCCCGTCAACCGTCCGCCCAGCGGGCGCGGCGCGCGGTCGCCCGGGAGGGTCGATTACGCTCGGAGCCATGGCCGACGCACCGTACAAGCTGATCCTCCTCCGCCACGGCGAGAGCGAGTGGAACGAGAAGAACCTGTTCACCGGCTGGGTGGACGTCAACCTCACCCCGAAGGGCGAGAAGGAGGCGACGCGCGGCGGCGAGCTGCTCAAGGACGCCGGCCTGCTGCCCGACGTGGTCCACACGTCCGTCCAGAAGCGCGCGATCCGCACGGCCCAGCTCGCGCTGGAGGCCGCGGACCGCCACTGGATCCCCGTCCACCGCCACTGGCGCCTGAACGAGCGCCACTACGGCGCCCTCCAGGGCAAGGACAAGGCCCAGACCCTCGCGGAGTTCGGCGAGGAGCAGTTCATGCTGTGGCGCCGCTCCTACGACACCCCGCCGCCGCCGCTGGCCCGCGACGCCGAGTACTCCCAGTTCTCCGACGCGCGCTACGCGATGCTCCCGCCGGAGCTGCGCCCGCAGACGGAGTGCCTGAAGGACGTCGTCGTCCGCATGCTGCCGTACTGGTTCGACAACATCGTCCCCGACCTCCTCACGGGCCGCACGGTCCTGGTCGCGGCCCACGGCAACTCGCTCCGCGCCCTGGTCAAGCACCTCGACGGCATCTCCGACGCCGACATCGCGGGCCTGAACATCCCCACGGGCATCCCGCTCTCCTACGAACTGGACGCCGACTTCAAGCCCCTCAACCCCGGCGGCACGTACCTCGACCCGGACGCGGCCGCGGCGGCGATCGAGGCCGTGAAGAACCAGGGCAAGAAGAAGTAAGCCCTCGCCATCGAGTCCCCGCCCCTGCGCTTTCTCCGCAGGGGCTGGGCTCTTCGGTGGGCCTGGGCGTCGACGTCGTTGGCGCCGCAAGCCCCGGTCGCTGCTCAGCCGGCGTCGCGTTTGCGGTAGCGGATGTGCGTGGTCAGCGGTGAGTGGAGCACCTCGACGGGCTCGAAGTCGAAGGTCTCGAGGCCGTCGAACAGGCGCTCGCCGCTGCCGAGCAGGACGGGTGTGATGTCGAGGGTGAGTTCGTCGATCACGCCGGCGGCGAGTGCCTGCCGGACCGTCGAAGCGCCACCGGCGATGTCCACGCCCTTGCCGTCCGCGGCTTCGAGCGCCTGCGCGTAGGCGGCGTCGAAGCCGTCGGTGACGAAGTGGAAGGTCGTCCCTCCCTCCATCTTGATCGGTTCGTGGGCGTAGTGCGTGAGCACGAAGACCGGGGCGTGGTACGGCGGCTCGGGGCCCCACCATCCGTCCCACGTCTCGGTCCACTCGCCTCGGATCGGCCCGAACATGTTCCGGCCCATGACGTAGGCGCCACGCGGACGCATCAGCCAGCCGTCGGCCGTCCTGTCCGCCTCGGTCGCGCGCGGGTCGCCGATATGCCAGCCGTGCAGCTCCAGGCCGCGCTTGCCCAGCGGGGTGTCCCGGCTCTGCTCGGGCCCGGCCGCGAAGCCGTCGAGGGAGATCGACATGTGGCAGGTGGTGTCGGACATCAGCTTCTCTCCGGCAGCAGGAGTTGCGGATCGTCGTGAGGCCGTCGGACCGCGCGACACACGTACAGACTGGCAGAGGCGACCGAACTCATCGCGGCAACGCGAAGCGGTCGAAGCCGCGGCCCGCACAGAGGTACGGGGCAGCTTTCGACGCCGTCGAGATCACTTTTGAAGGCGGCCCTGCCGTCGCACCGTCCGGCTCACCCGCGCCGATCGGGGGCCTGCCGTGCACCACGGGGCAGGCGGCTTAGCCTGCTTGCCCTGGGCCACGGCCACCGAGACGTGGTTGTTGCCAGGGCCCGGGATCGCGGACACGCCCTCCGTTCACCGGTCTGAGTCCCTCCACGTCTCCGGCCCGATGTGCTCCCGCCGCGATCAGGCGGGCCACGCGCAGGGGCGCGCAGAACGCGGCGGCCGAGGGCATCGGGACCGCCCAGTAGGACCGGGCCTCGGTCGTCCGGCGGTCGACGATGTCAGGGCGGGGCACTCCCAGGTAGGTGCCGTGCCCCAGACAGTCCACATCCTGTGTACGCCAGTCGTCCGCTGCCGCACGCCAGGTCGGCGGCACCCTGGCGGGTGCGAGGGCCTAGTACCTGAGTCCGTACGCGTCGCAGATCACCGGACCACCGTCGAGAACCTCGTCGAGGAAGCCGTCGATCTCCTGTGGGTCGGTGGTCGCCGCCGCTGCGGAGATGACGTCCCGACCTCGTCCTCACCTCCGACCGCGACGACTGGGCCAGGCTCTGCGGGGACCGCGTCATCATCCGGGACGTCTGACACCGTCAGGTCAAGACCGGTCCCCCGTACCGGAATCGGCCGCCCGGTCGACCGCGTACCCCGGCACCGACGGCCACCGCACCGTCAGGACCACGGAGTCCTCCTCCGCGTACCACGAGTGGTCGACGCCCTTGCCCCACACGACGTAGTCGCCCTGCTCGGCCAGGACGACGCTGCGGCCGGGCAGTTCGACCCGGAAGCGTCCGCCGATGAGGACCTGCAGGGCGGTGCGCTCCTCGCCGGTGACCCAGTGCGCGCGTTCGTCGCCCTGCGGGTGGACGCCCCACTTGATCTCCACGTCCTCGCTGTGCCGAGGGTCGGAGACGTCCTTGAAGTGCCCCAGCAGCCACCCCCGGTCCAGCGGCGCGTCCTTGCCCGCGTTGCCCACGTACACGTTGTCCGTCATGGCTCCGGAAGGTAGCAGCGTGCCCCTTCGTACCCTCACGGACGGTCGGGTGCGATCGCCGGCGCGCTCGTACGTCAGGCCGGTTCCACCGGCAGCCACAGTTCCGTCGTCGCCGTCGTGAAGTCGTCGGCGCGGTCCAGGACGGCGACGATCGACGGGCCGGGGCGCAGGCGCCACGGGTTGGAGGGGAACCACTCGGCCGCGGTGGCAGCCCAGGTCGTCTGGAGGGCGTCCGGGTAGGGGCCCGAGCTGCGGAAGACCGCCCACGTGCCGGCCGGTACCTCGATGGCGTCGAGGTCGTCGGGGGCCGGGGCGGCGGCGGAGACCGCGACACCGTGCAGGTAGGTCAGCTCAGTGCCCTCCGCGCTGTCCTGGGCCACGTCGTCGCAGACCTGGAGCAGGCCCGCCGGGTCTGTGTCGCCCAGGGACTTCAGACGGACGTGGGCCTCCGGGGGGAGTGCGGCGATGTGCTGCTGGATGTGCGGGTTGACGCCCTCGTGGATGAGCGGGACGCGGGTCGCGTGGCCGATCAGGCGGAAGGCGGGGCGGTCGGCGAAACGGGTGTCCATGGGGGTGCTCCCTTCGACGGTCAGGCGGAACCTGAGCTGCGGCTGAGTCCGAAGGGGGCCTCCCTCGCGGCGCACGTCGCGCGGGGCGGCGCCGTGGACCGAGCGGAACGCCCGTCCGAACGCCTCCGTGGAGCCGTATCCGTACCGGACGGCGATGCCCAGCAGGTCGTCCTCGCCCCGTACGACGTCGGCGGCGGCCACGGTCATGCGGCGCCGGCGCACGTACTCCGACAGCGGCATGCCCGCCAGCGACGAGAACATCCGGCGCAGGTGGTACTCGGTCGTGCCGAGCCTCGCGGCCAGCGCGGGGACGTCCGGTTCCTCGCCGAGGTGCTCCTCGACCAGGTCGACGAGCCGGTTCAGGGCCGAGATCATGAGGCCTCCCTTCGGTATTCACCCTGGCAGGGGGGCCGGCTACGGCGCCCGACCGTCGCGGTCCGGTCCGGTCGGGTCCGTGACCTGTACGCGGCGATCTTCACCTGCGATCATGCTCGCCAGGGCGCGAGCCCACGATTGCGGGGGTAGGACATTGCGTAACCTGATCGTGAACCTTCTGCTGGTCATCGGCGTCTTCGCCCTCCTGCTCGTGGCGTTCGGCGGCGGCATGGGAGGGGTGGAGGTCGGCATCTGGGCCGTCGCGCAGCTCGCCGCGATCATCTCCGTGATCCTCCGGTACATGCGGCAGCGGCGCCTCGGTCAGACGCCGTCCTAGCCGAAGGGCGGGAAGAGGGCCTCAGCGCCCTCCGGACCGGGGCCTGCCTATCGCCAGGTCCGTCCGGGCCGCCTTGTGGAGGTCGTTCAGCGCGTCGATGAGCGCCCGGCCCAGCTCGTCGCGGCGGGCGGTGGGCGCGTCGGCCGGGTCGCGGGCGTGGCCCAGCAGGTCCCACAGGCGCTCGTTGACCTTCCACGCCGCCCGGGAAGCTTCGTCCTCCGCGAGCAGGACGAGGCCCTCGAAGAGGACGGAACGCCGGTGCTCCGTCGTCTCCATCTCCGCGAGCGCCTCGGACGGGTCGTCACCTCGTTCACGCGCCTCGAGGGACGACTGCGCGGCCCGTGCCTCCTCCTTCACACAGGAGACGTACTCCACGTACGCGTCGAGCTTCCGCTCGTCCCACCGCGTGGCCAACGCCTGCCGGAACTTGGCCCGTTCGGCCAGTGTCGCGGCGAAGAACGACGTGACCGCGCCCAGCAGGACACCGACCAGGGTGATGATCTGACTTGCCATGGAGCCAAGTTAGCGATCGACGCGGCCGGTTCAGCCCGCCGAAGGCGCGTGGCGTCGCCGCCGGCCCCGGAGCGACTCCAGCGTCGCGCCCAGCGCCAGGGACTGGAGCAGGGCCGCGACCGCGATGCCGCCCGTGAAGAACCACACGGGCGCCTCCGCGCCCCACACCGCCTGGCCGAGCCAGGCCACGAAACCGAAGGCCGGGAAGCTGAACAGGGCCGGCCAGACCCAGACGAAGGACGCGTCCGCGTCGGGCGTGAGCAGCGGCTGCGCCGCGGCGAAGGCGACGGCTCCGCCCACCAGGGTCAGGTAGGCCACCGAGGCGGGGTTGGCGAAGGTGAGGCGGGCCAGGGTGCGTATCGGGCGGCGGGCGTTCATCGGCGTCTCCCCGTGGGTCGTTGTCCTGCTGTCAGGGTCGGGCCGGGGAGCCCTCCGCGTCCTGAGTACCCGTACTCACGCGGTGCGGCGCGACGGCCTACGGGGAGACGACGGCCTACGGGCAGACAGGCGCCGTCAGACGATCATCGACACCTCGTGGATCTCGTCCGCCTTGTGCCCCGCGCGTTCGTGGACGCGCTGGACAGCCTCGGCCGACGGGCCCTCCGACAGGCAGTAGATCGTGCCGGACTCCGGGTCCGCCCACGCGTGCTCGAAGTGCACACCCTCTTCCTTCTCCCGCTCCAGATCGTCCTGGTGCGCCTGGTGGAACTGGTCCGGCGTGATGCCGCGCACGCCGCGGTGCACGTCCATGAAGTGAGCCATGGCCTCGCACCCCCTTCAGGGTCTCTCCCCTCCAGGGTGCGCCCGTACGGCGGCCGGAGCGAGCCCGGCCGCCGTACGCGTCACCGCGTCATCGCCCCGTCAGCCGCACTGACACGGGTTGCCCGACTGGCAGCCGCAGCCGCAGCCCGAACCGCAGCCGCAGGCGGCGATCAGGGGCAGGCTCCGGAGGTCGGCGGGCTGCTCGCTCCGGCGTTCCTGCGCGGGGTCGGGCGTCGTGCTGGGGGAATCGGCCATGGGTTCCTCCTCGAGGCTGGTGCCTGAGCCCATTGGAAGCCCGGAGCCCTGGTCGCATCAACGGCGCACTGAGGTTCCCCCGCGCGCCCCCGGCCTGCCCTCCGATGCGCCCCGTCAGGCCCCTGAGGCCCTCTCAGGCACCCTCCACCCCCGTCGCCGGCTGGATGTCCGCCTGGAGCTCGTCCGCGTGCTCGCCCGTGACCAGGTAGACCACCCGCTTGGCGACCGCCACCGCGTGGTCGGCGTAGCGCTCGTAGTAGCGGCCGAGCAGCGTCACGTCCACGGCCGTCTCGATGCCGTGCTTCCAGCGGTCGTCCATCAGGTGCTGGAACAGGGCGCGGTGCAGCAGGTCCATCGCGTCGTCGTCCTGCTCCAGCTGGAGCGCCAGGTCCACGTCCTTGGTGATGATCACCTCGGCCGCCTTCGCCATCAGGCGCTGCGCGAGCTGGCCCATCTCCAGGATCGTGGCGTGCAGGTCGTGCGGGACCGCCCGCGCCGGATAGCGCAGCCGGGCCAGCTTGGCCACGTGCTGGGCCAGGTCGCCCGAGCGCTCCAGGTCGGCCGACATCCGCAGCGAGGTGACGACGATGCGCAGGTCCGTCGCCACCGGCTGCTGCCGGGCCAGCAGCGCTATCGCCTTCGCCTCCAGCTCGTGCTGGAGCTCGTCGACCTTCTGGTCGCCCTCGATCACGTGCTCGGCCAGCTTCAGGTCGGAGTCGAGGATGGCGGTCGTGGCGCGCCCGATCGCCGACCCGACCAGCCGGGCCATCTCCACCAGACTGTCGCCGATCGAGTCCAGTTCCTCGTGGTACGCGTCCCGCATCAGGTTCCCTCTCGTACGTCCTGGGAGGGGGTTCGCATCCCTCGCCGCACCCCCACGCTTACACGGTCCGGCCCGCACGCGTCCGTTTCCGGCACCACAAGTGAACCGGCCCTGGCGCCAAGGTGAACTCTGGGCGACGAGTGTTCGAGGTCGCACTCCGATGGCTGATGCGGGGCCGTTCGCCATGCCTAACCTGGACGCATGGACGTGAACGCGGCGGTCGCCGCAGCGGCAGCGATCGCCGGAGTGCTCACCGGTGTCATCGCCATGCTGGCGTTCCGCTGGAGCGAACGCGACCAGAAGCGCCCCACCCGCACCTCCCTGCACACCGACCCGGTGCTCCCGCCCGGCGTGGACACCGTCCTGTCGGTGCTGCGCTCCTCCGCCGTCGTCCTCGACGAGGCCGACGCGGTCGTCAAGGCCAGCTCGGCGGCGTACGCCCTCGGCCTGGTCCGGGGCGGCAAGCTCGCCGTCGACCCGATGCTGCAGATGGCCCGGGACACGCGGCGCGACGGGGAGATACGGCAGGTCGAACTGGACCTGCCCAGGCGGGGCACCGGACGCGGCGAGGCGCTCGCCGTGTCCGCACGCGTGGCGCCCCTAGGGTCGCGGCTGGTGCTGCTGCTGGTCGAGGACCTCACCGAGGCCCGCCGGATCGAGGCCGTGCGGCGCGACTTCGTCGCGAACGTGAGCCATGAGCTGAAGACACCGGTCGGTGCGCTCTCGCTGCTCTCCGAGGCCGTGATGGACGCCTCGGACGACCCGGAGGCCGTCGAGCGGTTCGCCGGACGCATGCAGATCGAGGCGACCCGGCTCACCAACCTCGTGCAGGAGCTCATCGACCTGTCGCGGGTCCAGAACGACGATCCGCTGGACGACGCCGAGCCGGTCCGCGTGGACGAACTGGTCGCCGAGGCCATCGACCGCTGCCGGCACGCGGCCGGCACGAAGCAGATCACGATGGCCGCCGGAGGCACCGCGGACCTGCACGTCCGCGGCAACCGCGGCCAGCTCGCCGCCGCCCTCGGCAACCTCGTCGAGAACGCCGTCAACTACTCGCCCGCCCGCACCCGCGTCGGCATAGCCGCCCGGCGCGTCAGCGCTCCCGGCGGCGACCTGATCGAGATCGCCGTGACCGACCAGGGCATCGGCATCTCCGAGAAGGACAAGGAGCGCGTCTTCGAGCGCTTCTACCGCGTCGACCCGGCCCGCTCCCGGGCCACCGGAGGCACCGGGCTGGGTCTCGCGATCGTCAAGCACGTGGTCGCCTCGCACGGCGGGGAGGTCACGGTGTGGAGCGCCGAAGGCCAGGGCTCCACGTTCACCCTGCGACTGCCGGAGTCGGGCACCTCCCGCGACCGCGCAGCGCGCCGGACCGCCCACGACGCCGCCGACGCCGGCCCCGGGAACCAGGTGGAAGACCTGGACCTCGGGCACGTGGAGCACGGCGAGATCGCCGGCGGCGGACGGTCCGCCCCCGCTTCCCCCGACACATCCCCGTACGCTTCGCTTCCCGCCCCGGAGGTCCTTCCGTGACCCGTGTGCTCGTCGTCGAGGACGAGGAGTCCTTCTCCGACGCCCTGTCCTACATGCTCCGTAAGGAGGGCTTCGAGGTCGCCGTGGCGACCACCGGGCCCGACGGACTCGACGAGTTCGAGCGCAACGGCGCCGACCTCGTCCTCCTCGACCTGATGCTGCCCGGCCTGCCGGGCACCGAGGTGTGCCGACAGCTGCGCGGCCGCTCGAACGTCCCCGTGATCATGGTGACCGCCAAGGACAGCGAGATCGACAAGGTCGTCGGACTCGAGATAGGGGCCGACGACTACGTCACCAAGCCCTTCTCCTCGCGCGAGCTGGTCGCCCGCATCCGCGCCGTACTGCGCCGCCGGGGCGAGCCCGAGGAGGTCACCCCCGCCGCGCTGGAGGCCGGGCCGGTCCGCATGGACGTCGACCGGCACGTGGTGACCGTCGGCGGCACCAAGGTCGACCTGCCGCTGAAGGAGTTCGACCTGCTGGAGATGCTGCTGCGCAACGCCGGTCGGGTGCTGACCCGCATGCAGCTCATCGACCGGGTCTGGGGCGCCGACTACGTCGGTGACACCAAGACCCTCGACGTCCACGTCAAGCGGCTGCGCGCCAAGATCGAACCCGACCCGGGCGCGCCGCGGTACCTGGTGACGGTGCGCGGCCTCGGCTACAAGTTCGAGCCGTAGCCGGCCCGGCCCCGGCCACCGGGGCGGACGGTACGACGAAGGGCGGGACCCCGGAGAGGGTCCCGCCCTTCGTCGTACCGTGCTTTTCCGGCGTACGGGCCTCAGTGCCCGGCCGTCTCCTCGTGCTCCTCGCCGTCGGCCGCCGCACCGGTCGCGTCCGCCGAGGCACCCTCGGAGGCGTCCGCCGAAGCGCCGTCGGCCGGGACGCCCGAGCTCTCGCCGGCGGCCGGCTCCCCGGAGGCACCCGCGGACGGCGACGCCGAGGCGCTGGGCGTCGCCGGCACGTCGGCCGGGCCCCACGAGGAGAAGTAGCTCTCTGCGGGGACGACGAAGGCGCTCAGGCTCACGTCACCGGTCTCGCTGAGGGCGAAGGTGACCTTCTGCGCGTTGCCGTCCTGGATGGCCTCGCGGCTGCTGGGCAGCACCGCGGTGGCGTTGCCCTCGCCGCCCAGGATCAGGCGCCCGCCGGCCGGGATGGTCAGGTCCTTGGCGCCCTTGGCGGGCTTGAGCTCCGCGGACTTGCCGGCGACGGTGACGGAGTCCAGCTTCTGGTCGGTCGTACCGCCGTTGAACAGGGTGGCGGAGACCACGGCCGGGCCGGTCGACTCCAGGTCGGGCTGCGTGATGACGAGCGCGTTCTGGATCTTGATGTCACCGACGGAGGTCGCCGCGTTGTCCGGCTTGATCTCCAGGGTCTGGGCGTTGTGACCGGCACCGCACGCGGCGAGCGAGGCGATCGAGAACGCGATGGCGGCGGCGGCGAGGGCACCGCGTCGAAGGCTGCTGCTCACGGCGGCGGCAACTCCTTGGACTCGAGCGAGGCGGCGGCCAACGGATAAAGCCGCCCTAAGTGTCTGTCAGCGGCCTTAGGTTACCGAGCCGTTCCCGGGCCGCCGCACCCGACCCTCCCCGGAGGCTTCCGGCTTCGCCCGGCAGGCGGTAGTGACGGCGTCGGCCGGCCGCGGGAAGGGCCCGTCCGGCGCACCGGCATCGGGCGTCACACACACCGGCATCAGGAGTCGCATTGGTACGCAGAGTCAACACGTACTCATCCGCCATTCGGATAAGAAGCGCCGCCATACGGGTGCCCTGCCCGTGCGCGAATTTTGCGTGAAGGAATGCGCGGACGGACCGGGAATTGATCACCGGCGGGGGCGGGCCGGACGTGCCCGTGATCAATTCCGGATTCGACCGGAAGCCCGCGCCGGACGCCGAACGGAGTAGCGGAAGTCGCACGCATGGAACCGGACATATGGGGATCTTCGGTCATCCGGCGGCCCCTCCCGACGTGTGTGACGTGCATGTTTCACCCGGCCGTAAGAGCCGCTCCGACCTGCGAATACCTTCTTCCGCTCACCCGGCGAAGCACGTTCCTGTTGCTGTTGTCAAGCCCCGAGATATGCCCTGACCTGCGAAAACGCCATTCAGAAGACGCCGTATCCGTGTTACCCTGGATAGCCACGGAAGGGGTACCTGTCACATGACGTTCAAGGTTGGCGACACCGTGGTCTATCCCCATCACGGGGCCGCGCTGATCGAGGCTATCGAAACTCGCCAGATCAAAGGCGTGGACAAGACCTACTTGGTGCTGAAGGTCGCCCAGGGTGACCTGACGGTACGTGTGCCAGCGGACAATGCGGAGTTCGTCGGCGTGCGTGATGTGGTCGGTCAGGACGGGCTGGACCGGGTCTTCGAGGTGCTGCGCGCGCCGTATGCCGAGGAGCCCACGAACTGGTCGCGTCGTTACAAGGCAAACCTGGAGAAGCTCGCCTCCGGCGACGTCATCAAGGTCGCGGAAGTCGTGCGCGACCTGTGGCGGCGTGAGCGCGAGCGCGGACTCTCCGCAGGTGAGAAGCGCATGCTCGCCAAGGCCCGCCAGATCCTGGTGAGCGAGCTCGCTCTCGCGGAGAACACCAACGAGGACAAGGCGGAGGCCCTGCTCGACGAGGTGCTCGCCTCCTGAGGCGACACGCTCGCGGGACCTGACGCGAGAGACGGCCCACCGGCCGCTCGAGTCGGTCCCACTCGGTTCAGCGCACGGAAATGCCGCGGTGCCCGATGACATCTGTACTGTCGCCGGGCGCTGCGGCATCTTCGTACCCCGACGCCGTACGCCTTCGTACGCTCATCCCGGGAGGCTTCCCCCCGGTCCTGGCGTGCCGGGCCCGGGCTGCTGGCTCGACCAGGGTCACGGAAGGGTCCGGTCAAGGCGTCGCGCCCGGCACGGTGAGGCCATACCCAACTAGGTCGAGCACACAAACCTGACAGGAACCGATGTCTGACGAATCGCGCCCCACGCCCGCGCAGCCGCCCGCCGAGGCCCGCCCACACGCCCGGACCGCGGCCGTGATCCCGGCCGCCGGCCGCGGCGTACGCCTCGGCCCGGGTGCCCCGAAGGCCCTGCGTTCACTGGGCGGCACGCCCATGCTCATCCACGCGGTCCGCGCGATGGCCGCGTCCCGCGGGGTCTCCCTGGTCGTCGTCGTGGCCCCGCCCGACGGCGCCGCCGAGGTCAAGAGCCTCCTCGACGTCCACGCCCTGCCCGAGCGGACCGACTTCCTCGTCGTCCCCGGCGGCGAGTCGCGGCAGGAGTCCGTACGGCTCGGCCTGGACGCGCTGCCGCCGGAGTACGACATCGTCCTCGTGCACGACGCGGCGCGTCCGCTGGTGCCGGTGGACACGGTGGACGGCGTGATCGAGGCCGTGCGCGAGGGGGCGCCCGCCGTGGTGCCGGCGCTGCCGCTCGCCGACACCGTCAAGCAGGTCGAACCCGCCGCGGCGCCGGGCGAGCCGGAGCCCGTGGTGGCGACGCCGGAGCGGGCGCGGCTGCGGGCCGTGCAGACGCCGCAGGGCTTCGACCGGGTCACGCTGGTGCGGGCCCACGAGACCGTGACCGAGGACGTCACCGACGACGCGAGCATGGTCGAGCAGCTGGGCCTGACGGTGGTGGTCGTGCCGGGGCACGAGGAGGCGTTCAAGGTGACCCGCCCGCTGGACCTGGTGCTCGCGGAGGCGGTACTGGCGCGCAGGAGGCTGAACGATGGGTTCTGAGGTTTCCTTCGTGCTGCCGCGGGTCGGGATCGGCACCGACATCCACGCCTTCGAGGACGGCCGCGACCTGTGGTGCGCGGGGCTGAAGTGGGAGGGCGAGGGGACGGGGCTGGCCGGGCACTCCGACGCGGACGTCGTCGCGCACGCGGCGTGCAACGCGCTGTTCTCCGCCGCGGGCCTCGGTGACCTGGGGCAGCACTTCGGCACCGGGCGGCCGGAGTGGTCCGGCGCGTCCGGGGTGACCCTGCTGACGGAGGCCGCGCGGATCGTGCGGGCGGCCGGATTCCGGATCGGGAACGTCGCGGTGCAGGTGGTGGGGCCGCGGCCGAAGATCGGCAAGCGGCGGGACGAGGCGCAGAAGGTGCTGTCCGAGGCGGTGGGGGCGCCGGTGTCGGTGTCGGGGGCGACGACGGACGGGCTCGGGTTCCCCGGGCGGGAAGAGGGGCTGATGGCGGTGGCCACGGCGCTGGTGGTGCGGACGGGGGTGGAGTGACGGGCGCTGCCCGTGCCGGGTGAGTGTGGCGTCCGTGTCCGTGCTCGTGCCCGGTGGTCGCGGGGCTCCGCCCCGCACCCCGCTCCCGCACCCCGCCAGGGGCTCCGCCCCTGGGCCCCGGCCTACGCCCACCCACACCCGACTCGGTCGGACGAGCGGTGACCGCCGCCTCCTGGCTCGGTCGGGTGAGGGGTGGGGGTGGGACGGGGCTCGGGCGGGCGGTGGCCGGTGCCCCCATGGGCGGTGTCTTCGGAATCGGTGTGGTGACAAGCGGGCCGTGCGCCCCTGGCACTGCCCGGGGCCCACTACCCTGGACCCGTGACTATTCGCCTGTACGACACCAGCGCCCGGCAGATCCGTGACTTCGCCCCCCTCACGCCCGGGTGTGTCTCGATCTACCTGTGTGGCGCCACCGTGCAGGCCGCCCCGCACATCGGGCACATCCGCTCCGGTCTGAACTTCGACATCATGCGCCGCTGGTTCGCGTACCGCGGCTACGACGTCACGTTCATCCGGAACGTCACCGACATCGACGACAAGATCATCTGGAAGGCGGCCGAGCAGAACCGCCCCTGGTGGTCCATCGGATACGAGAACGAGCGGGCGTTCAACGACGCCTACGACGCGCTCGGTTGCCTGCCGCCCACCTACGAGCCCCGTGCCACCGGCCACATCACCGAGATGGTCGAGATGATGCGCGGCCTCATCGAGCGCGGGCACGCCTACGAGGCCGAGGGCAACGTCTACTTCGACGTGCGGTCCCTGCCCGGCTACCTCTCGCTGTCCAACCAGGACCTCGACGAGCTGCGCCAGCCCGCGGGCGAGGGCGAGACCGGCAAGCGCGACCCGCGGGACTTCGCCATGTGGAAGGCGGCGAAGCCCGGGGAGCCCAGCTGGGAGACGCCGTGGGGACGGGGCCGGCCCGGCTGGCACCTGGAGTGCTCCGCCATGGCGCACAAGTACCTCGGCACCGAGTTCGACATCCACGGCGGCGGGATCGACCTGATCTTCCCGCACCACGAGAACGAGATCGCCCAGGCCAAGGGCTTCGGCGACGCGTTCGCGCGCTACTGGGTGCACAACGCCTGGGTCACCATGAGCGGCGAGAAGATGTCCAAGTCGCTCGGCAACAGCGTGCTCGTGAGCGAGATGGTGAAGAAGTGGCGGCCGGTCGTGCTGCGCTACTACCTCGGCACCCCGCACTACCGCTCCACCATCGAGTACAGCGAGGAGTCCCTGCGCGAGGCCGAGTCGGCGTACGCGCGGATCGAGGGCTTCGTCCAGCGCGTCACCGAGCTGGCCGGGACCGTCGAGCCCGCCGCCGAGGTGCCGCCCGCCTTCGCCGAGGCGATGGACGACGACCTGGGCGTCCCGCAGGCGCTCGCCGTCGTGCACACCACCGTCCGGCAGGGCAACAGCGCACTGGCCGCCGACGACAAGGAGGCCGCCGTCGCCCGCCTCGCCGAGGTCCGTGCCATGCTCGGTGTCCTCGGACTCGACCCGCAGGCCCCGCACTGGGCCGGCGAGGCCGAGCAGGGCGAGGACCTGCACCACGTCGTCGACAGTCTCGTACGCCTCGTCCTCGACCAGCGCGAGGCCGCCCGGGCGCGGAAGGACTGGTCGACCGCGGACGCCATCCGCGACCAGCTGAAGGAGTCGGGGCTGGCCATCGAGGACAGCCCGCAGGGACCCCGCTGGAGCCTCGGCTCCCGCTGAGCCCCTCGGTCCCGGAAGATCGACTGTGCCGCCCGGCCTCCCGGGCGGCACACTGCATAAGACGCAACCGCACAAGACGCACCAAGCACCGAGCACCGAACACCACGCACACCCGCGTGAAGACGTAGAGAGCGGAGACAGGTAACTCATGGCCGCGAACAACCGCCGCATGTCCGGCAAGAAGGGCGCGCAGGTCGGCAGCGGCGGCAAGCGACGCCGGGGCCTGGAAGGCAAGGGGCCGACGCCTCCCGCCGAGATGCGCAAGGGGCACGCCAAGCAGCGCGCCGCGAACGCGAAGGCCCGCCGTGCCGCGGGACGCCCGCAGCAGCGTCGCGGGGGCGGCCGGTCGACGTCCGAACTCGTCGTCGGCCGCAACCCCGTCTACGAGGCGCTGCGCGAGGGCGTGCCCGCCTCGACGCTCTACGTCCAGCAGTTCATCGACAACGACGAGCGGGTCCGCGAGGCGCTCCAGCTCGCGGCCGAGCGCGGCAACATCAACCTCATGGAGGCGCCGCGGCCCGAACTGGACCGGATGACCAACGGGCTCAACCACCAGGGCCTCGTCCTCCAGGTCCCGCCGTACGAGTACGCCCACCCCGAGGACCTGGTCGCCGCCGCCCACGACGAGGGCGCGGACCCGCTGATCGTCGCCCTCGACGGGGTGACCGACCCGCGCAACCTCGGCGCGGTCGTCCGCTCCGTCTCCGCCTTCGGCGGCCACGGCGTCGTCGTGCCCGAGCGGCGCGCGGCCGGCATGACCGCGGGCGCCTGGAAGACGTCCGCCGGCACCGCGGCGCGTACGCCGGTGGCCCGCGCCACCAACCTCACGCGCGCGCTGGAGCAGTACCAGAAGGCCGGCATCACGGTCGTCGGCCTCGCCGCCGACGGCGAGGCCGAACTCGGTGACCTGGAGGCCCTGGACGGGCCCGTGGTCGTCGTGGTCGGCAGCGAGGGCAAGGGCCTGTCGCGCCTGGTCGGCGAGACCTGCGACGTCCGGGTGCGGATCCCCATGCCCGGCGGCGCCGAGTCGCTCAACGCCGGTGTCGCGGCGGGCATCGTGCTCTACGAAGCGGCACGCCGCCGCGCCTGACGGTGCGAGAGGGACCGGATGTTCGATCCGGTCCCTCGAACGGGGTGTTCCGGGCGGTCCGGACAAGCTTGACGCGGTCCGGACAGATCCGGCGGGCCGAGGCAGTGTCCTAACGACACATCACTCGGTTAGATGAGCGTGGACACCAGAACACCCCGCACACCCACGGGGGACCGCTCGTCGGGATACGACGACGTTCCCGCGCTGAGCATGGTGAAGGTGCCGAGCGATCCGGCCCAGGTCATCGTCAACCACGCGAGCTTCCGCGTGCAGCTCGGTGCCTCCGCGCGGCGGACCCGGTCCCCGCGGATCGCGCGGCACTTGAGCGCCACCCAGGACACCGCCCGCACGCCCGTCGCCGGCACCGGGGTCCCCACGCCCGCCCGGCGCCGCCCCGTCGTCTGGAGCGGCCGGTCCGACCCGGACGACACCGGTGCCCACCGGCTGCTCCAGGCGGTGCGGGCCGGCGCGGGCCGGCACGTCGAGGACCCGCTTCCCGACCTCACCGCCGACGCCGGCGCCACCCAGGTCATCCCCCGCGTCGGCGGAACCGGCCACCCCGGCTACGACCCGTACGACGACTTCGGCGACGGCCCCGACACCCAGCCCCTCGAGACCCCCCTCGTCGGCGCCCAGCGCGGCCCCGCCCGCGGTGACGGCACCCGGCTGCTGCCCGCGATGCGCCCCGTGGGCAGCGCCTACGACGAACCGGGCTACGACGAACCGTCCTACGGCGCCGACGACTTCGGCCGTTCCCCCGCCGGTCACGACCACGGCGACGGCACGGACACGCAGCCGCGCACCCGGCGCCACGCCGACGACCCGTCACGGCACGCGTACTACCCCGGCCGCCGCATCAACCTCGGCGTCGTCCTGCTGCCGCTGCGCGTCTTCCTCGGCTTCATCTCCGTCTACGCCGGCATGGGCAAGCTCTGCGACCCCGTCTACTTCGACGGCGGCGAGCGCGGGTCCATGGTCAAGTGGCTCAACACCCTGCACCCGTGGGACGTCGCCGAACCGCTGCGCCAGTTCGCCCTCGCGCACCCCGTCGGCTCCGGCCTGGTCATCGCCTTCCTCCAGGTCATCGTCGGCGTCCTGACCGTCCTGGGCTGCTGGCAGCGCGTCGCGGCCGTCATCGGCGCGATCCTGTCCGCCGCGCTCCTGGTCACCGTCAGCTGGAAGAGCACGCCGGTCTACGACGCGCCCGACATCATCTACCTCGCCGCCTGGTCCCCGCTGATCATCGCGGGCGCCCCCGTCTACTCCGTGGACGGCCGTCTCGCCGGCGGTGCCTGGCGCCGCCTCGGCCCCCGCGCCGACATCTGGGACCTGCGCCGCTACGTGCTGCGCCGCGGCGCCCTCGTCACCTTCCTCGTCGCCGGCGTCACCCTCCTCGTCGGCTCGCTGCTCGGCGGTGCCGTGCGCGACGCCGACCGCGTGGTCGTGCCCGGCCCCGGCGAGGGCCCGCGCAACGAACTCCCCGGCTCCCCGCTGCCCCAGGACCCCGGCGAGCGGAAGGAGAAGACGCCGGAGGCCTCCTCCTCCGCATCCACGGAGGGCGCCACGTCCGGCGCCGAGGCCACCCCGTCCCAGGACGGCGGCACCACGCCGGGGGCGACCAGCGACAGCGGCTCCACTCCGGGCGGCGCCCCCAGCCAGACCCAGGGCACCACGGGCCAGGCCCCGCCGCAGCGGACCTCCCCGGCCGGACAGGCACCGAGCACCAGCGCCGGCCCGACCTCCGGCGGCACGGCCACCGGCTCCACCGGCGACGGCTCCACCGGCTCCACCGGCTCCACCGGCACCGGCGAGGGCTCCACCGGCTCCTCCTCCACCGGCCAGCCGGGCAGCCGCCTGGTGGGCGGCCTCCTGGGCTAGGCCGCCTCGGAACACCGCTCCAGGGCACGTACGGCGACGGGTCCCGCACGTCATGTGCGGGACCCGTCGCCGTACGGGATCGGCGGCTCAGCCGGGCAAGGGCTCAGCGGCCGGACAGGGCCGCCAGTTCTCGGGACGCCTCCGTCAGGTCCTTCGCGGTGTCGATCGCCCGCCAGTAGGAGCCCTGGGGGATCGGGAAGCCGGCCAGGCGGTTCTCGCGGGCCAGGCGGGGGAACGTCGTGCGCTCGTGGTCGCCGCGCTCCGGGAGCATCTCCGCGAACTCGGGCGAGAAGACGTAGACGCCCGCGTTGATCTCGAAGGTCGACGGGGGTGCCTCTATGAAGTCCGTGACGTGTCCGAAGCCGTCCGTCTGCACGGCGCCCCAGGGCAGCCGGGGACGGGCCAGGGCGAGGGTCGCCACGGCGTCCCGCTCGGCGTGGAAGTCGGCCATGTCGCGCAGCGAGAAGCGCGTCCAGATGTCGCCGTTGGTGGCGTACCAGGGCCGGTCGGGGTGGGGCAGGTGCGCGGCGGCGTACTTGAGGCCGCCGCCGCGGCCGAGGGGCTCGGGCTCCACCACGGTGGTGACGGAGAGCGGCAGGTCCGCGGTCTCCAGCCACTTCTGGAGCACCTCGGCGAGGTGGCCGCACGAGACCACCACGTCGGTCACGCCCTCCTCGGCGAGCCAGGCGAGCTGATGGCCGATGATCGGGGTTCCGGTGCCCGGGATCTCGACCATCGGCTTGGGCCGGTCGTCGGTGTAGGGGCGCAGACGGGAACCCTGCCCGCCGGCCAGGACGACGGCTTGAACGGGGCGGCGGGACGCGGCGTTCGGATCGGTCATGACCCGAACTGTACGTGGCGTCCCGCCGGCCCCGTGGGGGAGATCGGCCCTGGGGCCGTTCAGCGGTGCGCGGCCAGCACGCCCGAGGCGAAGGCGGTGTCGCAGACGGGGCGCGCGTACGACTGGGCGCGCGTCGGACCGTAGACCTTGACGGCGGCGCGGCCGAGGGCGCGGGCGATGGACGCGCAGTGCTTGGCCAGCGACGGGCGGTCGTTCACGGCCTGCTGGAGGTGGGTGAGGGCGACGCCCGGGTCCTCCTCCTGAAGCTCGGTCAGCAGCCGGTCGCGCAGCACCTCGTGCGGAGCGCGGGACACGGCACGCGTGGAGGCCCCGGCGGCGGAGGCGTCGGACGCGGTGAGCACCGAGTTCGAGGGGTCCCCCGACCAGTTGACCCGGGTGACCGCGAGGGTCCCGGAGAGCACCAGGACGACGGGCAGGACGAAGGCGAGAGAACGGCCGATCCGGCGGGCGGGGCCCCGGCCGCTACGCGTCTGCTGGGAGGCGGAGTGCTTCACGGAGTGCTTCACGCGAGTGAGGGTAGCGCCCGGTGATGATTTGGCGACATTTAGTCACCGGTACGGGTGACATGAAAGGGGCGGGGAATGGGTAGCGCGTTGACGCACGGTGGTCGAAACGTCCGTTGTGTCGGGGTATTTATCGACATCGAAAAGGGCCCCGCAGCAGGTTGCGGGGCCCTTCGCGGCGACGCGGGGGTGATTCACCCGTGCCGGGGACGTCCGTCCCCGGCACGCGGTCGGATTCCTCGGCGGGCCGCTGCTCAGTCGGAGAGGCGCGCGCCCGTGGAGGACGAGAACACGTGGAGCTCGCCCGGCCGCGGCACGACGTGCACGGTCGCGCCCTTCTCCGGCACCGCGCGGCTGCTGACGCGGACCACGAGGTCCTTCGTCTCGCCGCCGACCTCGACCGTGCCGTAGATGTAGCCGTCGGCGCCGGTCTCCTCGACGACGTTGACCGAGACCGCGAGACCGGCCGGGGCGTCCGCCGAGTCCTTCGACAGGGTCTTGGCCGCGCCGCCGTTCAGCTCCACGACGTCGAAGTGCTCGGGGCGGACGCCGACGGTGACCGTGCGGTCGCCCTTGTCGGAGGCGGCCTTGAGGGCGTCGCGGTTGACCGGGACGACGCTGTTGCCGAACTTGACGCCGCCGTCGGTGATCGGGACCTCGACCAGGTTCATGGCCGGGGAGCCGATGAAGCCGGCGACGAAGAGGTTGGCGGGCTTGTCGTACATGTTGCGGGGGCTGTCGACCTGCTGGAGCAGGCCGTCCTTGAGGACCGCCACACGGTCGCCCATCGTCATGGCCTCGACCTGGTCGTGGGTGACGTAGACGGTGGTGATGCCCAGGCGGCGCTGGAGCGAGGCGATCTGCGTACGGGTCGACACACGGAGCTTGGCGTCCAGGTTGGACAGCGGCTCGTCCATGAGGAACACCTGCGGCTCACGCACGATCGCACGGCCCATCGCCACACGCTGGCGCTGACCGCCGGAGAGGGCCTTCGGCTTGCGGTCCAGGTACTCCGTGAGGTCGAGGATCTTCGCGGCCTCCTCGACCTTCTGCCGGATCTCCGCCTTGTTGACACCGGCGATCTTGAGCGCGAAGCCCATGTTGTCGGCGACCGTCATGTGCGGGTAGAGCGCGTAGTTCTGGAACACCATGGCGATGTCCCGGTCCTTCGGCGGCAGGTGGGTGACGTCGCGGTCACCGATGCGGATGGCGCCGCCGTTGACGTCCTCGAGCCCCGCGAGCATGCGGAGCGAGGTGGACTTGCCGCAGCCGGACGGGCCGACCAGGACGAGGAACTCGCCGTCCGCGATGTCGATGTCGAGACCGTCGACGGCGGGCTTGTCGGAACCCGGGTACACGCGGGTCGCCTTGTCGAACTGGACTGTGGCCATGATGAATGGGCCCCCTTCTACCGGCAGGAACGTGCCGGACGATCCGTTGTAGGAAGGTGGTGTGGTGTAGTCCACACGGGTGAACTGGTTCAGGACGGTACCCGGCGTTCACCTGATCTGTCAGCACCTGCGGGCCTGTGAACTTCGCGGATCTTTTCGCATTACCGCCGCAACAGGCGCGGATGACCGATCTTCGTACCGTCGTCGAGAGTGACCAGTGACGCCAATCCCACGTCGACACCTACCGCCTTCGGCTCCCGGGATCCCGGGACGAAGGCGGCGGGCAAGGGCGGAATGCGTTCCTCCACCAGCGCCGACACGAAATACCGCCCGGCCCGGTCCCGCGTGACCGACAGCCGCACCGGAAGCACCCCGGGCGGCAGTGCCCGTGACCAGCGGACATCCAAAGGCTCCGACTGCTTGGCCAGGATGATCAGCCCCGTACCCGGCCGTTCCGGATCCTCGGCCCAGCGGAATCCGGTGCGCACATAGACCGCCGTGTCCCGCGACCGGCCCTTCCTCTTTCGCTTCGGGTACTTCGTCCGCCCCGCGAAAAACCGGCCGAACGCCTGGTCCAAGTGCCGCAGGGACTGCTGCAGGACCGTCGACGACACCTCCTTCAGCCACGCCGTCTCCTCGGCCTGCTTCCAGCCCGTCAGCGCCCGGCAGGTCTCCGCGAAACCCACGTTCACCCGGTGCCGCTCCCAGGCCCCTGACCGCAGGCCAGCCCTTCGTTGTAGACCCACCGGCAGGCGCCGAACGTCCGCTGCAACTGCCGCGCCTGCTCCTCGGTCGGATAGAAGCGGAAACGGTAGAGCCGGTGGTGTGTATCCGGATCCTTGGCATGGCCCTTCAGCGCGGTCGCCTTGCGTGCCTGGTGCTTGCGGCGGTCGTCGATGCCGAGGGTCTCCCGCTTGATACGTGCGGCTTCCGCGCCCTGCACTGCTTTCGGCTTGTCGGCCGACTCCTCCATGGTTTCCCCCTCCCCCCGAGGTCTGATCTTCAGAACAGCACGTCAGACCGATCAACGAACTGGTGCGCGGGTGGGTTACGGGCGGATGGGGAGACGTGTGGGGTGGTCAAGTTCGTGGCTCAGGGGAACGGGGCCTGTGTACAGTGGAGCCGCCTGCGCGTACGGCATTGTTATGCGCGGTGCCTCCTTAGCTCAGATGGCCAGAGCGGGGCCCTTGTAAGGCCTAGGTCGTCGGTTCGAATCCGACAGGGGGCTCTTTCGGTGAACGGCCCCCGCCTTTGGCAGGTGGGGGCCGTTCCGTGTTCAGGCGTGCCGTAGCAGGTGGGCGATCTCCAGTTGGGGCTGTTCCAAGGGGTCCTCGTCCTCCACGTTCCACAGGAGGTTCTGGAGGACGCGGGCGAGGGTCCAGGCGCGGGCGCTTTCGCGGTTCAGGGCGAGGGTGTCGGTCAGGGCGTCGAAGCGCCACCGGGTCTCGGCCGGGTCGTAGCGGTTGTCGAGGGCGGGGAGCAGGTCGAAGCCGGGGTCGCCGGACAGGGGTTTGGGGTCGATGGCGAGCCAGGGGGCGCGGCCGGAGGCGAGGACGTTCTCGTAGTGCAGGTCCCAGTGCAGGAGGCGGTCGCCGGGCTCGTCGGCGACCTCGCGCAGGGCGGCGGCGCAGTCGGCGACCAGGCGGCGGGCCCCGGGGTCGGGGATGCGGGCCAGGGCCCGGGGCGTGTGGTCCAGCATGGCCCGCGCGATGTCGCCGAGGCTGCGCAGGCCGGGCGGGGCGGGGGTGGCGGTGAGGCGGGCGAGGAGCCGGGCGATGACGAGGACGGCCTCACGGGAGTCCTCGACGTGGCTGAGCATGCGGGCCGGGTCGAGGCGTTCCAGCAGCAGGGTGCCGGTGGTGGGATCGTGGTCGAGGAGGCGTACGGCTCCTTCGCCGTCCCACAGGCGGAGGGCGACGGGTTCGCCCTCCGACTCCTCGTCGAGGAGCTGGAGCTTGAGCGCGGCGGGGGTGCCGTCGCCGCGGACGACGGGCAGGACCAGGGCGGCCCAGCCGTGCATCGAAGGGCCGTCGAGGCGCAGGTCCCAGCGGTCGAGGAAGCCGGCCGCCAGGTCGGGCAGGGCGTCGATGAAGGCGCGGCCCGCGTCCCCGTTGCACTTCGCCTGGGTGGCCGCGAGGGCGTCCGGAACGTCGATCATGTGAGGTGACGGTACGGGGGCGGGCGGTCCGGGTGCGTGGTTTTTCCGCTGCGCCGGGGTCCGTGGTGGCGAAAGTCCACGGAATCCGAAGCAGACAACCGCCCTTCACCAGGGCTAACGTCCTTGCCATGAGCAGCCCGAGCAGCGGCGTCGTGAACGGTGGCATCTCCTACTGGTACGCGGACGACGGTCTCCCGGCGGTGCGGGAGCCGCTCGCCGGGGACGCGTCGGCGGACGTGGTGATCGTCGGGGGCGGATACACGGGACTGTGGACGGCGTACTACCTGAAGAAGGCGGCGCCGTCCCTGCGGATCACGGTGCTGGAGCAGCGGTTCTGCGGTTACGGCGCCTCCGGCCGCAACGGCGGCTGGCTGTACAACGGCATCGCGGGCCGCGACCGGTACGCGAGGCTGCACGGCCACGAGGCGGCGGTGCGGTTGCAGCGGGCCATGAACGACACCGTGGACGAGGTGGTCCGGGCCGCCGCCGAGGAGGGCATCGACGCCGACGTCCACAAGGGCGGGGTGCTGGAGGTGGCGTGCACGCCCGCGCAGGCGGCGCGGCTGCGGGCGTTCCACGAGGCCGAGCTGGCGTTCGGTGAGAAGGACCGGGAGCTGTACGGGGCCCGGGAGACGGCGGAGCGGATCAGGGTGGCGGGCGCCGTCGGGTCCACGTGGACGCCGCACGGGGCGCGGCTGCATCCGGTGAAGCTGGTGAAGGGGCTCGCGGCGGCCGTCGAGCGGCTCGGGGTGACGGTCCACGAGTCGACGCCGGTGACGGAGATCCGGCCGCGGCGGGCGGTGACGCCGTACGGCACCGTGCGGGCGTCGTACGTGCTGCGCTGCACGGAGGGTTTCACCGCCTCGCTCAAGGGCCAGCGGCGTACCTGGCTGCCGATGAACTCCTCGATGATCGCCACCGAGCCGCTCTCGGACGCGCAGTGGGAGTCGGTGGGGTGGGAGGGCCGTCAGACGCTGGGCGACATGGCGCACGCCTACATGTACGCGCAGCGCACCGCCGACGGCCGGATCGCGCTGGGCGGGCGCGGGGTGCCGTACCGCTTCGGTTCCCGGACGGACAACGACGGGACCACGCAGGCGGCGACGGTGGAGGCGTTGCGGGAGATCCTGGTGCGGTTCTTCCCGTCCCTGGCCGGGCTGCGGATCGAGCATGCCTGGTCGGGGGTGCTGGGGGTGCCGCGGGACTGGTGCGCGACCGTGACCCTGGACCGGGGCACGGGGCTGGGCTGGGCGGGCGGGTACGTCGGGTCGGGGGTGGCCACGGCCAATCTGGCCGGCCGCACGCTGGGCGATCTGGTCCGGCGGGACGCGGGTGAGGGCGGGGAGACGGAGCTGACCGGTCTGCCGTGGGTGGGGCACCGGGTGCGCCGCTGGGAGCCGGAGCCGCTGCGCTGGCTGGGTGTACAGGGCATGTACGCCGTGTACCGGGAGGCGGACCGGCGGGAGCGTACGACGCACAGCGCGTCGTCGTCCCGGCTGGCGCGGCTGGCGGACCGGGTGGCGGGGCGGCACTGAGGGCTGCCGGGCCGCCCTTCGGCTCAGCTCACCGGTTCCGGTACCCGGTCGTCGGCCGGGGTGCCGTGTTTCGGGGCCTTGGCCGTGACCATGAGGCCCGCGACGAGGCCCGCCAGCAGCATGATGCCGGCGGCCAGCCAGATGGCGACGGTGTAGCCGTGGACGATGCCCTCCCTGACGGTCTCCTCCCGCCGGGTGGGGTCGGTGAGGTGGGAGGTGATCCAGGAGGCGCTGGTGCTGGTGGCGACGGTGTTGAGCAGGGCGGTGCCGATCGAGCCGCCCACCTGCTGCGAGGTGTTGACCGTCGCCGAGGTGACGCCCGCGTCCTGCGGTGCGACGCCGGCGGTGGCGGTGGAGAAGACCGGCATGAAGGTCAGGCCCATGCCGAGGCCCATGAGGAGCAGCGCGGGCAGGATCTCGCCGGCGTACTCGGAGTGCACGGTCATCTGGGTGAGGATCACCATGCCGCCGGAGGCGAGGAGCATGCCGGGGACCATCAGCATGCGCGGGCCGACGTGGGGCAGCAGCCGGGCGGAGATCTGGGTGGAGCCGATGACGATCGCGGCGGTCATGGGCAGGAACGCCAGGCCGGTCTGCACGGGGGAGTAGTCGAGGATGACCTGGAGGTAGTAGGTCATGAACAGGAACAGCCCGAACATGCCGATGACGGCGAGCATCATGGTCAGGAAGCAGCCGGCGCGGTTGCGGTTGCGGATGATGTGCAGCGGCAGCAGGGGCACCGGTGCGCGGGTCTGCCACCACACGAAGACCGCGAGGAGGACGACGCCGGCGGCGAACAGCGCCAGGACGAGCGGGTCGGTCCAGCCTCGTGGCTGTGCCTCGCTGAAGCCGTAGACGAGGGCGACCAGGCCACCGCAGCCGAGGATCACGCCGGGGACGTCGAGGCGGACGTCGGTGTGGCCGGGCCGGTCGTGCAGGAGGACGAAGGCGCCGATGACGGCGAGGGCGGCGATGGGGATGTTGACGTAGAGGCACCAGCGCCAGTTCAGGTACTCGGTGAGGACGCCGCCGACGATGAAGCCGACGGCGGCGCCGCTGCCGGCGAGTGCGCCGTAGATGCCGAAGGCCTTTCCGCGTTCCCTGGGGTCGGTGAAGGTGGTGGTGAGCAGGGACAGCGCGGAGGGTGCGAGGACGGCGGCGAAGACGCCCTGGAGGGCGCGGGCGCCGAAGAGCATCGACGGGTTGACGGCGGCGCCGCCGATCGCGGAGGCGGCGGCGAAGCCGATCAGGCCGATGACGAAGGTGCGTTTGCGTCCCACGCGGTCGGCGATGCGTCCGCCGAGCAGCAGCAGCCCGCCGAAGGCGAGGGTGTAGGCGGTGATCACCCATTGGCGGTTGCCGTCGGACATGCCCAGGTCGCGCTGTGCGGAGGGCAGCGCGATGTTCACGATCGTCGCGTCGAGGACGACCATCAGCTGGGCCAGGGCGATCACCACCAGCCCCCACCAACGGTGGGGGTCGGCGTCCGCGGCGGCGGTTCCCTCACCTGTCCGGGTGGCACTCATTGGGCCAGAAGACCATGAATCGGGACGTATCGCATCCCGTTCCGTCTCGTGTCCGCGGGGCGCGTCAGGGTTCCAGCACCACCTTCCCGGTCGTCCCCCGGTTCTCGAGGGCGCGGTGCGCGTCGGCGGCCTCGGCGAGCGGGAAGCGGTGCACGGCGGGGCGGAGGCGTCCCTCGGCGGCCTCGGCGAGGGCGCGCAGTTCGAGGGTGCGGACGGGGTCGGGGCCGCCGGCCTTCCGCATCATCACCGGGCCGAGCACCTGCTCGGAGACACCCTCGACGAGGTAGGGCTCGCCGTCGTGCAGGCCCTTGCCCGACCAGCCGAAGACGAGGTGCCGGCCGCCGGGCCCCAGGAGCGCGACGGCCTCGCGGGCGACGTCCCCGCCCACGCCGTCGAAGACGACGGTCGCCGCCCTGCCGCCCAGGCGGGCGCGGACCTCGTCCGGCCACTCGGGGTCGGTGTAGTCGACGGCGAGGTCGGCGCCGCCGGCCGCGACGCGCGCGGTCTTCGCGGGCCCGCCGGCCAGCCCGACGACGGTGGCCCCGGCGTTCTTCGCGTACTGCACGAGCAACGTGCCGATGCCGCCCGCGGCGGCCGGGACGACGGCGACGGAGCCGGGGCGGAGGTCGGCGAACTGGAGGATGCCCATCGTCGTGCGCCCGGTGCCGATCATGGCGACGGCTTCGGCGAAGTCCAGGGTGTCCGGGATCTCGTGGAGGCGGGCGGCGTCGACGGCGGCCAGTTCGGCGTATCCGCCGGGTGCGAAGCCGAGGTGGGCGACGACCGGCCGGCCGAGCCAGTGCTCCGGGGTGCCCGCGCCCAGGGCGTCGACGACGCCGGCGACCTCGCGGCCGGGGATCGTGGGCAGGGCGGGCGGCTCGGGTGCGGGGCCCCGGATGCCCTCGCGCAGGGCGGTGTCCAGCAGGTGGACGCCCGCCGCGCGGACGGCGACGCGGACCTGGCCGGGGCCCGGTCGGGGGTCCTCGGCCTCTTCGAGGACGAGGTTCTCGGCCGGGCCGAAGGCGTGCAGACGGATGGCGCGCATGGTGGTTCCCCCAGGTGAGGCTCGTGGTCCGGTTCTCGGTCGCGTGAGGTTCGTGGTCCGGGGCCCACTCAACGACCTCAACCATGCTCGAGGTCAAGCACCTTCGGCGCCGGCGCGGGTGGGGGCCGTTGTCAGTGGCGGGGTGCAGCATGGGGGCATGGCGAGGAGAACGGCGGGTGGCGGCGGTGGCACGGCGGTGCGGGCGGTTCGGCGCCCCGAGGTGCGGCTGCCGGCGCTGGAGCCGTACGACGGCGGAGCACTGGAGCCGGACGGCGACTACGACGGGCTGGAGTTCCTGGAGGCGGACCTCGCCGGACAGGACGGGGCGGGCGCCCGCTTCATCGACTGCGCGCTGACGGGGTGCGTGCTGGACGAGACGTCCCTGCCGCGCGCCCGGCTGCTCGACTCGGTCCTCACGGGCGTACGGGGTGTCGGCACGGATCTCGCCGAGGCCACCCTGCGCGACGTGGAGCTGGCCGACGCCCGGCTCGGCGGCACGCAGTTGCACGGGGCGGTGCTGGAGCGGGTCCTGATCCGCGGCGGAAAGATCGACTTCATGAATCTGCGGCGGGCGCGGCTCAAGGACGTCGTCTTCGAGGGCTGTGTCCTGGTGGAGCCGGACTTCGGGGGCGCGCGTCTGGAGCGGGTCGCGTTCGTGGGCTGCGCGCTGAAGGGCGCGGACCTCGGCGCGGCGACCCTGACGGACGTCGACCTGCGCGGCGCCGCTCCGCTGGAGCTGTCCCGGGGCGTGGACCGGCTGTCGGGGGCGGTGATCAGCCCGGCCCAACTGCTCGACCTGGCCCCGGTGCTGGCGGCGGAGCTGGGGGTGCGGGTGCTGGCGGAGGAGTAGGGCCGGCGCTGTCCGCCCGGATCGGCTTCAGGCGATGCGGGGGAAGCGGGACTGGAGGGTCCAGATCGCCGGGTTCTCCGCCAGGTCCTCGTGCATGTCCGTGAGGTCGGCGATCAGGTCGTGGAGGAAGTCCCGGGCCTCCCGGCGCAGTGCGGTGTGCGAGAAGGACAGCGGCGGTTCGCTCGTCGGCAGCCACTCCGCCTCGATGTCGACCCAGCCGAAGCGGCGTTCGAACAGCAGGCGGTCGGTGGACTCGGTGAAGTCCAGCTCGGCGTGCTGCGGCCGGGAGGCGCGGGAGCCCGCCGGATCGCGGTCGAGCCGCTCCACGATGTCGCACAGCGCCCACGCGAAGTCCAGCACCGGGACCCACCCCCAGGCCGTGGAGATCTCCTGGTCCTTCCTGGTGTCGGCGAGATACACGTCCCCGCAGAACAGGTCGTGCCGCAGGGCGCGGACGTCCGCGCGGCGGTAGTCGGTCTGCGGCGGGTCGGGGAACCGGGTGGAGAGGGCGTAGCCGATGTCGAGCACGCAGGTGATGGTGTCATGGCCCGGAACCCGGGCCCACGCGGCACCGTGCCGGGTAGGTTGCCCCGTGTGATCATCACGCCGCTCACACTCGCCCCCGACCACGACATCCCGGGCCCGCTCCTGACCGAGCTGACGGCCCTCTACGCGTCCCACCGCGCCTTCCACGCCCTCAGCGGCGACTTCCCCGACCCCGACGACATCCGTCCGGAGCAGGTGGCGGCCGCGCTGGCCGACGAGCTGGCACTCCCCGGCACGGAGGTCCTGCTCGCCCGGGACGCGGGCCGGCTGGTCGGGATCGCGATCACCCTCGCCCGGCACCCCGACCCGGCCGACCCCGATCCGTGGATCGGCCTGCTGATGGTGGACGCGCACCTGGTCCGCAAGGGCTGTGGCAGGCGGCTCGCGACCCTGGTCGAGGACCGCTTCCGGGCCGCGGGCCACGCCGGTCTGCGGCTCGCCGTCCTCGACGGCAACAGCGACGCCCTCGCCTTCTGGACCGCCCTCGGCTACGAGACCGTCGCCCACCGCCGGGACCTGCGCGCCGACCGGCCCTGCACGGTGCTGCGCAAGGCGCTGCGCACCCCGCGCCGCGCGGCCCGTGTCGTCGTGCTGGACCCCGACGGCGCGGTCTTCCTCCTGCGGTACGACAACATCGAGGTCGGCGTGTACTGGTCGGCGCCGGGCGGCGGCCTGGAGGCGGACGAGAACCCTCGCGAGGGCGCCCTGCGCGAACTGCGGGAGGAGACCGGCTGGACGGACCTGGAGCCCGGCCCGCTGCTGTGCACCTGGGAGCACGACTTCACCCACCTGCACGAGGGCCCGGTCCGCCAGCACGAGCACATCTACGTCGCCCACGGCCCCCGGCGCGAGCCCACCGGACCCGACCTGGCCGCCGAACACGCCGCGGACGGCATCCTCACCTGGCGCTGGTGGAGCCGCGCGGAACTCGCCGAGGCGTCCGAGGCGCTGTGGCCGCCGGACCTGCCCCGGCTGCTCGACGCGTTCGAGGGGTGAGGCGGCGGTCCGCGCCGCCGGCGGCCCCGCCTCAGGGGCGCTCCGGCTTCCCGTCCCCGTACAGCCAGTCGTCCCAGATCTCCGTGAAGTCCTTGCCGGGGGCCGCCTTCTCCACGAACGCCGTGAAGTCGTCGGTGTCCGCGTTGCCGTGGCGGTGGGCGGCGGCCCAGTCGCGCAGCAGGGCGCGGAAGGCGTCGTCGCCGACCGTCTGCCGGATACGGTGCAGCACCATGGCGCCGCGCTGGTAGACCGGGCTGTCGGAGATGTGGGCGGCGTCGGAGGGCTTGCCGGGCGGGAACGCCCACACGGCCTCGTTCGCCGCCTCGTCGTCGAAGTAGGTGCCGTCGTAGAGCCCGTCGAAGATCTCCTGGGCGGTCTCGCCGCCGTGGTCCTCCGTCCACAGCCATTCCGCGTAGGTGGCGAAGCCCTCGTTGAGCCACATGTCGCGCCAGGTCTTCGGCGTGACGGAGTCGCCGTACCACTGGTGGGCCAGCTCGTGGACGAGGGTCTCGGTGTCGGGGGCGCCGGGGAAGTAGGGCCGGGTCTGGGTCTCCAGGGCGTAGCCGGCATCGTCCGGGCGGTCGACGATCGCGCCGGTGGAGGAGAAGGGGTACGGGCCGAAGAGGTCCTGCTCCCACGTCATGATCGCGGGGATCCGGGCGAGGACCGCACGGCTCGCGGCAGCCTGCTCCGGGTCGACGGCCGTGTACACGGGCAGGCCGTCGTCGGTCTCCGAGCGGCTGATCCGCCAGTCCCCGACGGCGATGGTGGCGAGGTAGCTCGCCATCGGCTCGGCGGTGTGCCAGCGGAACGTCGTACGGCCGCCCTCGGTCGTCTCGCCGGCCGGCTGCCCGTTGGAGACGACCCCGTAGCCCTCGGGGACGGTGACCGCGATGTCGTACGCGGCCTTGTCGGAGGGGTGGTGGTTGCCGGGGTACCAGGCCATCGAGCCGGTGGGCTCGCCGAGTCCGACCGCGCCGTCCTCGGTGGGCAGCCAGCCCTCCTCGGAGTCGTCCGGGTCGGTCACGGTCTCGGGCTCGCCGGAGTAGCGGATCCGCACGCGGAAGGTCTCGCCCTCGTCCAGCTCGTCCGGCGGGCGGACGGTCAGCTCCTGCCCGGCCCGGTTGAAGCGGGCCTCCCGGCCCTCCACGGTGACCTTCTCGACGTCCAGGCCCTTGAGGTCCAGGTTGAAGGCGGACAGGTCCTGGGTGGCGCGGGCGGTGATCGTCGCCGTGCCGGTGATGTGCTCGGCGTCGGGGTCGTAGTCGAGGGCGAGGTCGTAGTGGCCGACGTCGTAGCCGCCGTTGCCCGCCTTGGGGAAGTACGGGTCGCGTACGCCCGCACCGCCGGGGGAGCCGTCGACGCCGCCACCGCCGCCGCTGCTGCATGCCGCGAGGGCGGTGGCGGTGACGGCGGTGACGAGCAGACGGGTGAGGCGCACGCGGTGATCCTATGGGGCGTTTCACGTGAAACGCCCGCCATAACCGGCCGTCGGCCTTGCCGGAACCGGCCGCCGGCCGCCCGGACCCGGAGGCCGGCGGCCGGGGGCCGGGGGCGGTCGCTAGCGCAGCGCCTCCGCGCCCGCCTGCGCGAACTTCTCGTCCAGGGCGCCGGACGGGGCTCCCGCGACGCCGATGCCGGCGATCGGCGCCTTTCCGGCGGTGACCGGGACGCCACCGCCCAGGAACAGCGTGCCGGGGATGTCCTTGAGGTTCGGGGCGTTCTCCAGGCGGCCCTCCAGCTCGGTGGTCGTGGCGTTCCAGGAGACGGCGGTGTACGCCTTCTTCACGGCCGACTCGTACGACTGCGGGCCGGCGCCGTCCCCGCGCAGGGTGAGGATCGTGTTGCCGTTGCGGTCGACGACGGCGACCGAGACGCGCTGCCCCTCCTTCGCCGCGGCCTTCAGCGCGGCCTGGGCGGCCTCGGTGGCGGCGTCGGCGGTCAGGTGCGTGGTGGTCGTGGTGTCGCCCTTGCCGGCCGCGGCGGCGGGGGCGGCGGTCGCGGCGGAACCCTGGGCGGACTCCGGCGCCGAGGCGTTGGCCGCCACCGTGCCGAAGGTGCCCGCGGCGACGGCGGCGAGGACGGCGCCGCCGGTGGCGATACGGGCGCGCCGGGAAAGGGTCTTCTTCATGGTGGATGCTCCTCGGGTCGGGGCGGACGGTCCGCGTCGAGGCCCCTGCGGGCCGCTTCCGTCCTTCTGCTCTCCACCCTCCGCCCGGCACCCCGGGTGCCCGGTCGCCGTTCCGGCTGCTCCCCCGCGACGGAACGGGCGACGGCGGGGTCGTCCGATCGGCTGACCCGTCCACCGTCCGGGCAGGTCACCATGGGAGTGAACGTGCTGCCCGGCGTGGAAGGACACAGCGGTGGAGAGGAGTCGTGCGCGGATGCCCAAGCCCTACGACCCGGACACCCGGTGGCTCGGTGCCGTCCTGCACGCGGCGTTCTTCCTGCTGCTCGGCGGCGCCCTCGCCCGCTTCCTGCTGCGCCACCCCGGCGAACCCCGCACCCCCTGGATCATCGCCCTGTCCCTCGCCCTCGCCGCGCTGCATCTGCTCGGGCCCGTGCTCAGCGGCGCCGGCGCGCGGCCCACCCGGCGGAGCCTGGCCTGGCTCGGTGCGGTGGTCGCGGTGTGGATGGTGCTCGTCGTCCTCGCGCCCAGCTTCTCCTGGTGCGCCGTGCCCCTCTTCTACACCGGCCTGCGGACCCTGCCGGCCCGGGCGGCGCTGGTGCTGGTGACCGTCCTGACGGTGTTCGTCGTCGCCGCGCAGCTGAGGCTCGCCGGGCGCTTCGACCCGAACCTGCTGCTCGCGCCGCCGGCCGTCACCGCCATCGCCACGGCCGTGTTCCTGCACACCGAACGGCAGGCGGAGCGGCAGCGGGCCCTGATCGACGACCTGATCCGCACCCGCCGCGAACTCGCCGCGGCCGAGCGCCGCGAGGGCACCCTCGCCGAACGCCAGCGCCTGTCCATGGAGATCCACGACACCCTCGCCCAGGGCCTGTCCAGCCAGCGGATGCTGCTCCAGGCGGCGGAGCGGGTCTGGGAGTCCGACCCGGGCAAGGCCCGCGGCCACGTCCGGGGCGCCGCGTCCGTCGCCGAGCACAATCTCGCCGAGGCCCGCCGCTTCGTGCACGACCTCGCCCCGGCCGACCTCGCGCGCGGCGGCGGCCTCGTGGCGGCGCTGCGCGCACTGGCCGAGCGGGAGACCGGGGACCACCTCACCGTGCGGGTCCACGTGGACGACGGCGGCCGGGCCCCGCTGCTGCCCGACCGCGTCCAGTCGGCCCTGCTGAGGATCGCCCAGGGCGCCCTGGCCAACGTCCGGGAGCACGCCGGCGCCGCCACGGCCGCGCTCACCCTCACCGTCCTCGACGACCAGGCCGTCCTGGACGTCAGCGACGACGGGCACGGCTTCGACCCGGCCGCGCAGCCCGGCGCCCCGTCCGGGGTGCGCGGGCACGGACTGCCCGCGATGCGCGCCCGGCTGCGCGGGCTCGGCGGCACCCTGACCGTCGAGTCCGGCCCCGGCGAGGGCACCGTGCTGTCCGCCGCCGTCCCCCTCGACCCGCCCGGCCCGGCCGACCCGCAGGAGGCACCCCGATGACCGGACCGGCCGCCCCGGGCACCACCGCCCCGGCCCCCGTCCGCATCCTCGTCTGCGACGACCACGTCGTCGTACGCGCCGGACTGCTGGCCCTGCTCGACAGCGCCCCCGGCATCGAGGTGGCCGGCGAGGCCGGCACCGGAGAGGAGGCGCTCGCCCTCGCCGCGCGGCTGGCACCCGACGTGGTGCTGATGGACCTTCAGCTCGGCGAGGGCATCGACGGGGTGGAGGCCACGCGCCGCCTCACCGCCGGCGACGGTCCCTCCCCGCACGTCCTGGTGCTCACCACGTACGACACCGACGCCGACATCACCCGGGCCATCGAGGCCGGTGCGACCGGCTATCTCCTCAAGGCCGAGCGTCCCGAGGAGCTGTTCGCCGCGATCCACGCCGCCGCACGCGGCCGTACGGCGCTGTCCGGGCCGGTCGCCAGCCGGGTCATGGCCAACATGCGCAGCCCGCGCCCCTCCCTCACCGACCGGGAGCGCGACATCCTGGCCCAGCTCGCCACCGGGCTCGGCAACCGGGAGATCGCCCGGGCCCTGTTCATCAGCGAGGCGACGGTGAAGACCCATCTGCGCCGCATCTACGACAAGCTGGGCGTCGACACGCGTGCGGGAGCGGTCGCGGTGGCGAAGGAGCAGCGGCTGCTGCCGTGACGCCGAAGGCCCCCCGGGGGGGCCGGGGGGCCTTCGTACGGCCAAGGGGCGGGCGGACGTCAGACGTTCACGCCGAAGTCCTGGGCGATGCCCGCGAGGCCCGAGGCGTAGCCCTGGCCGACGGCGCGGAACTTCCACTCGGCGCCGTTGCGGTAGAGCTCGCCGAAGACCATCGCGGTCTCGGTGGCCGCGTCCTCCGACAGGTCGTAGCGGGCGATCTCGGCGCCGCCGGCCTGGTTGACGATGCGGATGTAGGCGTTGCGGACCTGGCCGAAGTTCTGCGAGCGGTTCTCCGCGTCGTAGATCGAGACCGGGAAGACGATCTTGTCGACGTCGGCCGGCAGGGCGGCCAGGTTGACGTTGATCGCCTCGTCGTCGCCGGCGCCCTCGCCGGTGCGGTTGTCACCGGTGTGGACGATCGTGTTGTCCGGGGTCTGCTTGTTGTTGAAGAACACGAAGTGGGCGTCGGAGTAGACCTTGCCCTGCGTGTTGACCGCGATCGCCGAGGCGTCGAGGTCGAAGTCCGTGCCGGTGGTGGTGCGGACGTCCCAGCCGAGGCCCACGGTGACGGCGGTCAGGCCCGGAGCCTCCTTGGTGAGCGAGACGTTGCCACCCTTGGACAGGCTTACAGCCATTGTTGGGAGTCCCTTCCCTCGTGTGCGTACGGCAAGAAAGCTACAGCTACCCCCATGAACGACGAGAGGGGTACGCAAGGTTCCAGCTCTCTTTACTTTCTTTACCGAATCGGGGCGGAAGGCCGGGGCGAGGGCAGGGACCGGGGATATTCGGGTGACGCGGGGCGCCCGGGGGCGGGACCATGGACGGCATGTCCGGTCCCCATGTCATCAGAGGCTCCGTCTCGCTTCCCGAGGCCGAGCTCGTCTGGCGTTTCTCGCGTTCCTCGGGGCCGGGCGGGCAGCACGTCAACACCACGGACACCGCCGTGGAGCTCCGCTTCGACCTGGCCCGCACCGAGGCGCTGCCCGAGGTGTGGAAGGCGCGGGCGCTGGAGCGGCTGGCGGGGCGGCTGACCGACGGGGTCGTCACCGTGCGCGCCTCCGAGCACCGCTCCCAGTGGCGCAACCGCGAGACCGCCGCGGTGCGTCTCGCGGCGCTGCTCGCGGAGGCGACCGCGCCGCCGCCCAAGCCGCGCCGGCCGACCCGCATCCCGCGCGGCATCAACGAGCGGCGGCTGCGGGAGAAGAAGCAGCGGTCCGAGACCAAACGGGGGCGCTCCGCGCGGGACTGGGGATGACCGGGCGGCGCCGGGGCGCGGTCAGTCCAGCGCCAGTACGCCCACCGTCTCCTCCTCGGCCTTCTCGCCGTTCGGGCGGAAGCCGAGGCCCAGGTAGAAGTTCTCGGGGCCGTGCTCGCCGGGGTGCCAGGTGACGAAGCACTCCTTGCCGCCGCGGCGCCGGATCTCCGCGGACACCGACTCCACGGCGAAGCGCCCGTAGCCCCGGCCCTGCTCGTCGGCGGCGATGTTCAGGCGCCACAGGCCGGAGCGCAGCGCGCTGCCGTCGTCGTACCAGTCGATGCCGAAGAAGCCCATGAGGAAGCCGACGGGACGCTCGCCGTCGACGACCAGCCGGGGCCATGCCTTCTCGGGGTGGACGTAGGCCTCGGCGAGGGACTTCACCACCGGGGAGACGGCGAACTCCTGCTCGGGGCGCACGCGTATCGCGAGGGCGGCCTCGATGTTCGCGGGGGTGATCTTCTCCAGGCGGAGCGTGGTGCTGGTCGTCATGCGCGCACCCTAGGCGGGTGCCCGGGCGCCGGACGAGCGAATTACCGCTCAGCCCAAGTGCCGGTACCGCCCGCGGAAGTACGTCAGCGGCCCGCCGTCCGCGCTCGGCACGGCGGCGGTCAGGACGCGGCCGATCACCAGGGTGTGGTCCCCGGCCGGTATGCGCTGCTCGGTGCGGCACTCCAGGGTCGCCAGGGCACCGCCCACCAGCGGGGACCCGGACACCTCGCCCCGCACACAGGGGATGTCCTCGAACAGGAGCCGGTCGCTGACCCGCCCCTTCATCGCGAAGCGCCCCGCGATGTGCCGCTGGCTCTCGGACAGGACGGAGACCGCCCACACGGGCTGCTCGTCGAGCAGGTCGTCCATGCGGGAGCCGGCGCGCAGGCTGACCAGGACCAGCGGCGGGTCCAGGGACACCGACATGAACGCCGTGGCCGTCATCCCGACGTCCTCGCCGCGCGGCGCACCCGGATCGTCGGGGTCGAGCGGCGGCTCCTGCGCGGTCACCAGGACCACGCCCGAGGCCAGCCGGGACATGACGGCGCGGAATTCGTCGTTGCTCACCCCTTCAGCATGCCCGCGGGCCGGCGACGGCAGCGAGAAAGCGGAAGGAGCGGGGGACGCGAGCGGGGGAGTGTTCGGCACCCCGCCACGCTAATCGCCGGGCCGTCGGCCGGGCATCGGCCCCCGGCCCGAACCGGGACCTAGGACCGGCCTAGGTCCCCGGGACCAGGCGTCGGCGGCGGCCGGGACCGGGCTCGGGGAAGTCGTGCGCATGCCCACAAATTTTGCGTTCAGTAAACGCACGCGGAAAACGCAGAATCACCACCCAATTGTTCATCTTTAGCTGTGACTTGAGTCACAAGGGACATTAATTGTTGACCCTGTGTACCGAGTGGGCAGCGCGCTGTGATTCAGTGGCGGAAGCTGGTAAGGACGATACGCCGAAGAGAACCCTTGATTCGCTGCGAGGTCTCGGGGGGAGGGCGAGCATGGAGACCGAGTCGGAGCCCTACGTCCGCCTTGCCTCCCTGCGGCAGCTGCATCAGGTCATGGCCGACATGAACACGGCCCGCAGCCTGGCGGACACCCTGCAGACCGTCGCCGACGGCGTCGTCCAGGCCCTCGGGTACGAACTGGCGTGCGTCAATCTCGTCCGCCCCGACGGCGACCTCGTCGTCGCCGCCTTCTCCGGCAACCAGGCCGCCGAGGCCCTGATCACCGGCCGGGCCGGGTCCCGCGAGTCCTGGGAGCGCCGCCTCGGCATGGGCGAGCAGTGGGGCGACCTGATCTTCATACCCCACACCGAGGGCTGGATCCTCGACGACGACGACGTCCCCCAGTGGTACACCGACGGGCCCGCGCCCCGCTTCGAGGACGAGTGGCACCCCTCGGACCGCCTCTTCGCCCCCATGTACGCGCCGGGTCCGCAGGGCAGCGGCAACAGCGGCGAACTGATCGGCGTGCTGTCCGTGGACCGCCCCCGCAACGGCCGCCGCCCCGGCGCCTGGGGCCGCGAGGCCCTGCAGATGTACGCCTTCCAGGCCGCCATCGCCATCAGCAACGCCCGCCTCCGCTCCAACATGCAGCGCGCCCTGGTCCGCCTCGAACGCGACCAGCAGGCCCTCAGAGCGAGCGAGGAGAGCTTCCGGCAGGCCTTCGAGTACGCCCCCTCCGGCATGGCCATCGCCGAGATGGGCGGCGACCAGCACGGCCGCATCCTGCGCACCAACGACGCGCTCTGCCGCCTCCTCGGCCGCCCCGCCTCCGCGATGCGCCGCTACGCCTTCTCCGACCTCGTCCACCCCGAGGACATCGGCACCCTGCTGCGCACCTCCGCCGAGGGCGGCCGGGCCGAGCTGCGCCTCGGGCGCCGCGACGGCACGTACGTGTGGGTCTCCCTGCGCAACAGCGTCGTCGCCGACGCCGCCGACGGGCCCCGCTTCCTGCTGACCCACGTCGAGGACATAGAGGAACGCAAACGCCGCGAGCTCCAGCTCGCCCACCGCGCCTCCCACGACTCCCTCACCGGTCTGCCGAACTCCGCCGAGCTGCGCGCCCGGCTCGCCGCCCGGCTGTGCCGGCGACCCCAGTCCCCGCACGCGGCGGTGGCCGACGCGATGGACGCGGCCTACGGGCACCCCGTCACCGACTCCGGGGGCCACACCTTCGACTTCGGCTCCGGCGCCGACCCCTACGGGGCCTACGACCACCATGTGCACACGGTCGCCCCCGGCAGCGGCCGGGACGACGGCACCAAGGGGCTCGCGGTCCTCTTCTGCGACCTGGACGGCTTCAAGTCGATCAACGACCGGTTCGGGCACAACGCGGGCGACGCCGTCCTCATCGAGGTCGCCCGCAGGCTCGGCGGCGGGGTGCGCGACGGCGACACCGTGGCCCGGCTCGGCGGCGACGAGTTCGTGATCCTCGCCGACGGACTCGGCCGGGCCGACGCCGAGGACCTCGCCGTGCGGCTGCGGAACGAGATCATCCAGCCGATCCGGGCCGAGGGACGGGCGGTCCGCGTCGGCGCCAGCTTCGGCATCGGGTGGGCCCACTGCGGCATGACGGCGGACGAAGTCCTGAAGTCCGCCGACGAACGGATGTACGTAGAGAAACGATCTCGTCCCAAACAGCACCGACGTGCCGGATGATCCCCAGCTCAGCGTGCTGATGCGGTCCGAGTCACCCGTTCGGGTCAGTGGGAGCAGGTAGGCTCGCCCTCTCACCACCTGTACCGCAAACGCACCGCACCTGGTTAGGAGACCTAGGGATGACGCCCGGCAACAACGGCGCGAGCACGCCCGAGGACGACGACCCCTTCGGCTACCTGTACGCCGACGGGCAGGCCAACGGAGCCCAGCCGCCGTCCGGTGGCTACGGCTACCCGAACTCCGTCAACCGGGTGCGTCCCGTCGGCACACGGCAGTACGGGGCGCCGCAGGGCCAGTCCGCCCCGACCGCCGCGTACGGCCAGGCGGCCCCGCCGCAGCAGGGCGCCTACGGTCCGCAGCAGGGCGCCTACGGCCGGCCGAACGCGCACTACGCCGCGCCGGAGACGCTGCCGGGCGGCGCCCCCACGGCCTCGCAGCAGCCGTCCCACGGCGGGGGCGGCGGACGCCGCGGCCCCAACACCAAGGGCCTGCTGATCGGCGCGGTCGCCGTGGTCGCCGCGGTCGTCATCGGCATCGCCGTGGCCATGACCAGCAGCGGCGCGGACGACGACAAGGGCGGCGACGAGGCGGGCGGCAACACCACCCCGACCCAGTCCGAGAGCACCGACCCCAGCCCGTCGGCGAGCAACAGCGCCGAGGAAGAGGTGAAGCTGCCGTCGGCCCAGGCCGGCCAGCTCCAGCTGTCGCCCGGTGTGGCGACCGCCTCGGATGTCGAGGGGGCCGAGTCGGACGGCGGCGCCTATGTGACCGGCCTCAACCAGCCCGGCGCCTCGGTCACCTGGACCGTCGACGGCATCCCCGAGGACGGCGCCTACACCCTCTTCGCCCGCTACAGCGCGGCCGGGGAGGACCAGTCGATGACCCTCACGGTCAACGGCAAGCCGTTCGGCAGCAAGATGAACCTGAGCAACTTCGCGCACGCCGCGGACGGCGACTTCGCCAAGGGCTGGACCAAGACCTACGCCTGGCCCACGCTCAACAAGGGCACCAACACGATCACGCTGTCCTGCGGGGACGGCGACAAGTGCAACGTCCTGCTGGACCAGTTCTCCCTGAAGAAGGGCAACGTCAAGGACTAGCGGGTCACGCCGCGTCGGCCTCCGCCGTCACCGCGACGCCCCGGCCGAGCAGTTCCTCGTACGCCGCCCGGTCGAACTCGCCCGCCACCGGGGACAGCACCGTCGCCGCGGACAGGGCGACCGCGCGGGTCAGGCGGTCCGGCCAGGGCAGGTGCTCGACCAGGCCCGACAGCAGACCCGCGACCGCGGAGTCGCCCGCGCCGGTCGGATTGCCGCGCACGTGCGCGGGCGGTGCCGCCCGCCAGCGGCCCTCCGGCGTCACCGCGAGCAGCCCCTCCGCGCCCAGGGATGCCACCACGGACCCGGCGCCGCGCCGCCGGGCGGCCTGGGCGGCCCGCAGCGGCTCGTGCGAGCCGGTCAGCTCGGCCAGTTCGTCGGCGTTCGGCTTGATCAGGTCCGGCCGTGCGGCCACGCCCCGGCGCAGCGGCTCCCCGCTGGTGTCCAGCAGCACCGGCACGCCCGCCGCGCGCGCGGTGCGCACCAGCCCGGCGTAGGCGCCCACCGGCACACCCGGCGGCAGGCTGCCGCACAGGGCGACCGCCGAGGCGTCGGCGAGCAGGTCGGCGTAGGTGTCCTGGAAGGCGTTCCACTCGGCGGGGGCGACGGCCGGGCCCGGCTCGTTGAGCTGGGTGGTGTCGCCGCTGCGCTCGTCGACGACGGCGACGGTCCGCCGGGTCGCCCCGGCGACCGGCACGAGCGCGTCGGTCACCCCGCGCACGCCGGTCAGCCCCTCCCGCACGACACGCCCGGTGGTGCCGCCGGCGAAGCCGGTCACCGTCACCTCGTGGCCGAGCGCCGCGAGCACCCGGGCCACGTTCAGCCCCTTGCCGCCCGGGCGTTCCGTCACGTCGGTGACCCGGTGGGAGGCGTGCGGCCGCAGGGCCGGCACGCGGTACGTGATGTCGAGAGCGGTGTTCAGCGTGACCGTGAGTATCACCCGCGCCGACCTCCCCCGATCGTCTGTGTCCGCCATGTGTTCCGAAGACGTTCCCGGAGCCTTCCGGGAGCCTTCCCGAAGACGACTCCGGAGTCACGATCATGCCAAACGGAAGGCCGTCGGCCCACCCCTCGGACCGGCCACCGTCGGCCGGTCCGGAGGCGGACTCGGGGACGGATCAGCCCAGTTGCGGACCGACCACCCATTCGCCCCGGCGCATCACGCCCACCAGGTCGAAGCCGGCGTCGAGAACGACCAGGTCGGCGTCCTTGCCGGGCTCCAGCGAGCCGACGCGGTCGGCGAGGCCGAGCAGCCGGGCCGGGTTGGCGGAGATCGCGGCGACGACGTCCTCGACGGGCAGCCCGTCCACCGTCACCGCCCGCTTGAAGGCGCGGTCCAGGGTGAGCGTGGAGCCGGCGATCGAGCCGCCCTCCACCAGCCGGGCCACGCCGTCGGCGACCTCGACCTCCATCGGACCGAGCATGTAGCGGCCGTCGCCGAAGCCGGCCGCGTCCATCGCGTCGGTGATGAAGGCGACCCGGGACGCGCCCGCGTGGTGGAAGGCCAGCTGGAGCGCGGCCGGATGCAGATGGGTGCCGTCGTTGATCAGTTCGACGGTGATCCGCTCGTCCTCCAGCAGCGCCGCGATCGGGCCGGGGGAGCGGTGGCCGAGCGGCGGCATGGCGTTGAACAGGTGCGTGGCGACGGTCGCGCCCGCGTCGATGGCCTCGAGTGTCTGCTCGTAGGTCGCGTCGGTGTGCCCGACGGCCGCGATCACGCCGTGCTCGGTGAGCAGCCGCACCGAGTCCAGGCCGCCCGGCAGCTCGGTGGCCAGCGTCATCATCTTCGCGTGGCCGTGCGCCGCGTCGATCAGCTTGCGGACCTCGGCCGGGTCGGGGTCGCGCAGCAGCTCCTCGTCGTGCGCGCCCTTGCGGCACGGGGAGATGAACGGCCCCTCGAAGTGGATGCCGGCGATCTCGCCCTGCTGGGCCAGCTCGGCGAGCATCCCGGCGTGCCGGGCGAGGAAGTCCAGGTCGCCGGTGACGGCGGAGGCGACCACCGTGGTGGTGCCGTGCAGGCGGTGGGTGCGGACGCCCTTGAGAACGTCCTCGGCGTCGCCGCCGGCGAAGGAGGCGCCGCCGCCGCCGTGGTTGTGGAGGTCGACGAAGCCGGGGACCACCCAGTGGCCGGCGAGGTCGAGGGTCTCCGCGTCCCGGGGCGCCGTGTCCGCGATCCGCGTGCCGTCGACGATCACGCGGCCGTCGTCCACGGTGCCGGTGGGCATTACCACCCGGGCACCGGCGAGAACCTTGCTTGGGGCCATCAGGTGGTTACCTCCGGGGGAGTCGCGGTCGTGTCAGGGATGTCGAGCAGGTCCCAGGCCATGAGCCCGGCACCGAGGCAGCCGGCGGTGTCCCCCAGGGCCGCGGGAACCAGCTCCGGCAGCTTCTGGAAGGTGACGCGCCGCCGGACGGCGTCCCGCAGCGGTGTGAACAAGGTTTCCCCGGCCTCCGCGAGGCCGCCACCGATGATCAGGACGCGCGGGTCCAGCAGAGTGAGCGCGGTGACCAGCCCGTCGGCGAGCGCGTCCACGGCGTCCTGCCACACGCGGGCGGCGCGGGCGTCGCCCGACTCGACGGCCTTGGCGCAGTCGGCGGCATCGGCCTGAGGGTCGCCGCACGCCTCGGCCCAGGCCTGGCTGACGGCGGACGCGGACGCGTACCGCTCCAGGCAGCCGCGCTGCCCGCACGGGCACGGGGTGCCGGCCGGCCGCACGACCACGTGGCCGATCTCGCCGGCGAAGCCGTGGGCGCCCGCCTCCACCCGGCCGCCGATGCCGATGGCGCCCGCGATCCCGGTGCCCAGCGGCACGAACAGGAACCGGTCGGCGCCCCGCCCGGCCCCGACCCGGCCCTCGGCGAGCCCGCCGGTGCGCACGTCGTGGCCGAGCGCGACCGGGATGCCGCCGAGCCGCTCGCTGAGCAGCGCGCGCAGGGGGACGTCGCGCCAGCCCAGGTTTGCGGCGTAGACGGCGGTGCCGTGCTCCTCGTCGATGATGCCGGGCACGGCGACACCGGCGGCGACGGCGTCCCCGCCGAACCGGTCGGCGCCCAGGGCGCGCAGTTCGGCGGCGAAGTCCAGGATGCCCGCGACGACGGCCTCGGGCCCGCGCTCGCGTCCGGTGGCGCGGCGGGCCTGGTGCAGCAGCTCGCCTCCCGGCCCCGCCAGGGCGGCCTTCATCCCGGTGCCGCCCACATCGAGGGCGATGACATGTCTCACGGGGACAGTGTGGCCCGTACACCCGGGAGAGGTCTAGTCCACTCGCGTGGTGTAGACCTTAGTCCGGTAAGCGGACGAGCGAACCGATCGACACATGGCAGGGCGGGGCAGGAACGGTGCAGCGGCGCAGGACTGGAACGATCGCGGCGGTGTCCGCCCTGGGGCTGACGGCGGTCCTCGGCGGCTGCGGACTCACCGGCGGATCCGACGAGGTGACCCTGAAGCTGGTCGCCGCGGACTACGGCGACAGCAAGGCCAACAGTTCCCAGGAGTACTGGGACGAGCTGGCCAAGTCCTTCGAGGCCAAGCACCCCGACGTGCACGTGGACGTCGCGGTCTACTCCTGGAACGACGTCGACCGCAAGGTCCGCGAGATGGTCGACGCCGGCGAGGCCCCGGACATGGCGCAGATCGGCGCCTACTCCGACTACGCGGCCAAGGACCTGCTCTACCGGGCCGACGACGTGCTCTCCATACCGGTCCAGGCCGACTTCGTCTCCCAGCTGGCCACGGCCGGCCAGGTCCACGGCGTCCAGTACGGCCTGCCGTTCGCCGCCTCCACGCGGGTGCTCTTCTACAACAAGACCCTCTTCGAGAAGGCCGGCGTCACCCCGCCGAAGACCTGGGACGACCTCGCCGACGCGGCCGAGGCGCTCAAGGCGGACGGCGTGAAGTACCCGTACGCGCTGCCGCTGGGCCCCGAGGAGGCGCAGGCCGAGACGATGCAGTGGATGCTCAGCGGCGGGGGCGGCTACACCGACGACGTCGGCACCTACTCCGTCGACTCGCCGCAGAACGTCACCACCTTCACCTGGCTCAGGGACGAGCTGGTCGGCAAGGGCCTCACCGGTCCGGTCGCCCCCGGCAAGCTGAACCGGGCCGACGCCTTCGCCGCCTTCGCGGCCGGCGAGGTCGGCATGCTCAACGGCCACCCCTCGCTGATGAAGGCGGCCTCCGCCAAGGGCGTGAAGTACGGCATGGTGCCCACCCCCGGCACCGAGGGCACGAGCAGGAACACGCTCGGCGTCACCGACTGGATGACGGCCTTCAGGCAGAACGGCCACCAGGAGGAGATCGGCGACTTCCTCGACTTCGTCTACAGCGACGAGAACGTCCTCGACTTCTCCCGCGAGTACGACCTGCTGCCGGTGACCACCTCCGCGTCCGAGGTGATGAGCACGGCGGCCGAGGACAAGGACCTCAAGCCGTTCCTGGACGAGCTGCTGCTCTCCGAGCTCTACCCGGTCGGCAAGACCTCCTGGGCCTCGGTCAGCGCGGACGTCAAGAAGCGCATCGGCCAGACGGTCGTCCCCGGCGGCAGCCCGGCGGAGGTCCTCGGACAGATCCAGGCGACGGCGATGCGCGCGGGCAGCGGCGAGTAGCACCGGCCGGGCGCGCCTGTCGGTGGCGGGCGTTATGGTGCGCCGTATGGAGCTCGGAGCAAGGGAGCGCGGCATCCTCGCGCTGGAGCGCCGCGGCTTTCCCGGCCCCGGCGCGAAGGAACGCGCGATCCGTGAGGAGCTGGGCCTGGCCCCCGTCCGTTACTACCAGCTCCTCAACGCCCTCCTGGACGACCCGCGCGCCCTGGCCCTCGACCCGGTGACGGTCAACCGGCTGCGCCGGGTGCGTCAGTCGCGGCGCGGCGAGCGCTGAGGTTGGGTCCGGCGCCCGCGGGATAGGTTCGCCGTATGGGCAGCCACCAGGACTCCACCCCCGACTCCGCCGACTCCCAGGTCCCCGCGGACCGTCTGCCGACTCCCGTGACCGAGGCCGGCCGTGAGGGGCTCGACGCGCTCCTCGCCCGCCCCGGCCGCGCGGTGATCGCGCTCGACTTCGACGGCACGCTCGCCCCGATCGTGCCCGACCCCGACCGGGCTCGCGCGCACCCGGACGCGGTGCCCGCGCTCGCGGCCCTCGCCCCGAAGGTCGCCTCCGTCGCGGTGATCACCGGCCGTCCGGCCGAGGTCGCCGTGCACCACGGCGGCTTCGCGGACGTCCCCGGCCTGGACCACCTCGTCGTCCTCGGCCACTACGGCGCCGAGCGCTGGGACGCCGCGACGGGGACCGTCACCGCCCCGCCGCCCCACCCCGGGGTGGCCGCCGTACGGGCCGAGCTGCCGGGGGTACTGGGCACCTCCGGTGCCGGGGAGGGCACGTGGATCGAGGAGAAGGGCCGGGCGGTCGCCGTGCACACGCGTCGGGCCGCCGATCCGCAGGCCGCCTTCGAGGCGCTGCGCGCGCCGCTGGCCGAGCTGGCGGTGCGGCACGGGCTCGTCGTGGAACCGGGGCGCCTGGTGCTGGAGCTGCGGCCGCCCGGTGTGGACAAGGGTGGCGCACTGCGGGAGTACGTACGGGAGACGGGGGCCGGGGCGGTGCTGTTCGCCGGGGACGACCTCGGTGACCTCCCGGCCTTCGCCGCCGTGGACCGGCTCCGTGCCGAGGGCACCCCGGGACTCCTGGTGTGCAGCGGCAGCGACGAGGTGACGGAGCTGAGAAAGCGCGCCGACGTCGAGGTGGACGGGCCGGCCGGGGTGGTGGCGCTCCTGCGCGCCCTCGCCCGGCGTCTGCCCTGAGACAACGTCACGGCGAGGCCCCCCGCTTGTCACAGGCGTGTCCGGACGCCGGCGCCGGGACAACCCGCCCCGGCGCCCGGACCCTCCTCGGAGACGTACAGCGCCTGCTCGACCAGGCCCGACCCGTGGAGGACAACGTCATGACCGCTCGCCGCTCGTTCCCGGTGCTCGCCCTCGCCGTCATGGCCGCCGGCCTGGCACTCACCGCCTGCGACAACGGCGGAACCACCGACGGCGCCGCGCCCTCCGTCACCACGTCGAGCGTCGTGCAGTCCCCCTCCGCCGGCGCGGCCGCCCCCACCGGTCGCGCCGGCAAGAAGTGCACGGACCGGATGGACTACGCGGGTGACCCGCGGTCCAACGCGGAGATCAACTCG